>JBQTJJ010000076.1:0-44147 GCA_052387235.1 Actinomycetota bacterium | reverse complement strand
GCGGTGGCCGGGCGCTCGCTCACGCGGGTGCACCCCGTGGAGTCCCGCCGCGGGCCCGGTATTTCCTCCACCTACCCCCCGGCGCCGGCGCCGGCGCCGGCCGTGGCCAGCAGCGCCACCAGGTCGCGGTGGAGGTGGGGCGGGGCCACCACGGCGGTGCCGTCGCCGAGGACGGTCACCGCGGCGCCGGCCTCGGACGCCACCAGCATGCCGGCGGCCCAGTCCCAGGGCTGGAGGCCCCGCTCGTAGTAGGCGTCGAGCCGACCCTTCGCCACCCAGCACAGGTCGAGGGCGGCGGCGCCGGCCCGGCGCACGTCGCGGACGTGGGGCAGCACGAGCGCCAGCTCCGCCCCCTGGCGGGCCCGCACCGCCGGGTCGTACCCGAAGCCCGTGGCCACCAGGGCCACGGCCAGCGCCGGCGCTCCCTCCACCTCGAGCCGCTCGTCGTTGCACCAGGCCCCGCCGCCCCGCACGGCCCGGAACACCTCGCCGTGGGTGGGGTCGTGCACCACGCCCGCCACCACCTCCCCCTCCACCTCGGCCGCGATGGACACGGCCCACGCCGGGAAGCCGTAGAGGTAGTTGGTGGTCCCGTCGAGGGGGTCGACCACCCACCGCACGCCGGATGTCCCCGGACCGGTGAGGCCGCCCTCCTCGCCCAGCACGGCGTCGTCGGGCCGGGCCCCGAGGATGGTGCGGATCACGAGGTCCTCGCTGGCCCGGTCCAGCTCCGACACCATGTCGGTGAGGCTGGTCTTGGTGGTGACGGCGACGGCCGGCGAGGCCTGGCCCTCCCGGAGCAGGAGCCCGGCGGCCCCGGCCGCCTCCAGGGCGAGGGCGAGCAGCTCGTCGGGATCGGCAGGCACGGCCGCAGTCTCGCGCCCCGGCCATGGCCGCCGGCGTGGTCCCCTAGCCTTCGCCGATGGCCGATGGCATGGTGGACCTGCGGTCCGACACCGTCACCCGCCCCACCCCCGAGATGCGGCGGGCCATGGCCGAGGCCGAGGTGGGCGACGACGTCTACGGCGAGGATCCCACCGTCAACCGGCTCAAGGAGGCCTACGCCACCCGGGTGGGCAAGGAGGCGGCGCTGTTCGTGCCGAGCGGCGTCATGGCCAACCAGCTGGCCCTGCGGGTGCTGGCTGCGCCGGGAAGCACCGTCATCGCCGGCGCCCGCCAGCACGTGGTGCTCTACGAGGCCGGCGCCGCCGCCCGCAACGCCGGCGTCCAGTTCTCCACCCTCCCCGACGGCGACGGCACGCTGGACCCGGCCGCGGTGGCAGAGGTGCGGGAGGCGGCGCGCCACCACCAGCCCCAGCCCGGCCTGGTCTGCGTGGAGAACACGCACATGCCGGCCGACGGCGCGCCCTGGCCGCTGGAGGCGCTCCGGGCCCTGCGGGCCGCGGCCGGCCCCCTGCCCGTCCACATGGACGGGGCCCGGCTCTTCAACGCCGAGGTGGCCACGGGCACGCCGGCCGACCGGTACGCGGCGCAGGTCACCACGGTCATGTCGTGCCTCTCCAAGGGCCTGTGCGCGCCGGTGGGCTCGGTGCTGGCCGGCCCGGCCGACGTGGTGGAGGCGGCCCGGATCGAGCGGGCCCGCATGGGCGGCGGCATGCGCCAGGCCGGGGTGCTGGCGGCGGCCGGCCTGGTGGGCCTGCGGTCGATGGTGGAGCGCCTGGCCGACGACCACGCCCGGGCCCGCCGGCTGGCCGAGGCCGTGGCCGGCCGCTGGCCCGACGCCGGCTGCGACCCCGAGCGGGTGCGCACCAACGTCGTCACCTGGCGCCACCCCCACGCGCTGGCTGTGGTCGACCACCTGCGGTCCGAGGGGGTGCTGGCCGGCACCATCGCCCCCGCCGTGGTGCGCCTGGTCACCCATCACGACGTGGACGACGACGGCCTGGAGCGCGCGATCAAGGCGCTGGCCGCCGCGCCCTGAGCGGACGAGACCGAGGAACGAGGAGCGAGCTTCGAGATGGCCGGTCGCGTCGACGACGTCCCCACCTGCGCCCTGGCGGTGTACGCCCACCCCGACGACCCCGAGGTGTCGTGCGGCGGCACCCTGGCCCGCTGGGCCGGGGCCGGGGCCGAGGTCCACGTGGTGATCTGCACCGCCGGGGACAAGGGGTCCTCCGACCCCGACGTGCGCCCCGGGGACCTGGCCCGGCGCCGGGCCGCCGAGGTGGCCTCGGCCACCGCTGCGCTCGGGGTGCGCGGCCACCACCTGCTCGGCCACCCCGACGGCGAGGTCGAGAACACCACCGGCCTGCGGGCCGAGCTGGTGGGGCTGATCCGGCGCCTGCGGCCCCAGGTGGTGGTGTGCCCCGATCCCACCGCCGTGTTCTTCGGGTCCAGCTACTTCAACCACCGCGACCACCGCGAGGTGGGCTGGGCCACGCTCGACGCGGTGGCGCCGGCGGCCGCCAGCCCCCACTACTTCCGGGAGGCCGGCGCCCCGCACCAGGTGGAGGCCGTCTACCTCTCCGGCACCCTCGACCCCGACCTGTGGGTGGAGATCACCGGCACCATCGAGACCAAGGCCCGGGCCCTCATGTGCCACGAGAGCCAGCTGGGCGAGACGGGGGAGTGGCTCCGCCAGGTCGTGCACCAGCGGGCCGAGGAGGGGGGCCGGGTGGCCGGCGTCCCCTACGCCGAGGGCTTCCGCCTGCTGCGCCTCACGGGCTGACCGGCCCGCCCTCGTCGCCACGGGCGTCCCACTCCCGGTCGTCGAACGGTTCGGGCGCCTCGATCCGGCGCCACTCGCCCATGGCCCGCAGCACCAGCACCGCCACCACGGCCACGCCGCCCGCCGCCACCAGGCCGCCCGCCACGGCGCCGAGCCCGGTGGCGGTGGTGCAGTCGTCACACTGCAGCCCCACGAACGACGCCCCGATGAGCGCGCCGCTGAGGCCGGCGACGAGGATGGCGAGGAACGCCAGGGCCCGGGCCCGGCGGGACGGTATGGCGGAGAGCGGGCGTTCTCCGGGAAGGGCCACGGCGACGAATCGTATGCTGGCCCCCCGTGCGCGCCGCCATCGTCATCCCCACCTACGAGGAGGCGGGCAACATCGGCGTGGTGCTGCCCCGGGTGCGTGCCGCCGTCCCCGATGGCGAGGTGGTGGTGGTGGACGACGCCAGCCCCGACGGCACGGCCGACCTGGCCGAGAAGGTGGGGGCCGACCTGGGCGGGATCACGGTGGTGCGCCGCACCGGCCCCCGCGGCTTCGGCGCCGCCTGCCGGGCCGGGTTCGCGTGGGCCCTCGAGCGCGACTTCGACGTGGTGGTGGGCATGGACGCCGACCTGTCGCACGACCCCTCCGCCCTCCCGTCGCTCCTGGGCGGGATCGAGCACGGGGCCGACCTGGTGGTGGGGTCGCGCTACGTGCCGGGCGGCGCCATACCCAAGTGGCCGGCCCACCGCCGGGCCCTGTCCCGCTGGGGCAACCGCTACGCCACCGCCGTCCTGCGCCTGCCCCTGTCGGACGCCACCTCCGGCTACCGGGCCTACCGGGCCTCGTCCCTGCGGGCCATCGACCTCGACCGGGTCCGGGCCAACGGGTACGGGTTCCTGATCGAGATGGTCTACCGGGTGGCCCGCCAGGGCGGGCGGATCGGCGAGGTCCCCATCGTCTTCGTGGACAGGGAGCGGGACGGCTCCAAGATGTCGGGCCGCATCGTGGCCGAGGCCATGGCCCTCGTCACCCTCTGGGGGGTGCGTGACCTGGCCCGGTCGGCGGCGTCGGCCGCCCGCCGGAGGCGCTGAGCTACACCGGGCGCCGGGCCAGGTCGCACACCGTGGCGGCGGTGGCGCGGACCAGGGTGTCGGGGGCCAGTGCGAAGTTGGCGTGGGGCGTCCCCGCCGCCGACCACACCTCGTCGTGCAGGAGCAGGTCGTCGTCCACGAACACCCGCAGCGGCTCGCGGTGGCCGAACGGGGGCACGCCGCCCACCGGGAAGCCGGTGGCCTCGCGCACGACGTCGGCCGACTCCCGCCAGGCCCGCTGACCGCCGGCGGCCCGGGCCAGCTTCTCCTCGTCCAGCTGGTTGGTGCCGCTCACCAGGGCGACCACCACCTCGCCGTCGACGCAGAAGATCAGCGACTTCACGATCTGGCCCAGGTCGACGCCGATGGCGAGGGCGGCGTCGAGCGCCGTCCTGGTGGCGTCGGGGAACTCGCGGGGATCGACCGTGACGCCCAGGCGGGCCCCGGCCTCCACGACGGCTCTGACATTGCGGTGCACGGCGACGCCACCCTGCCACAATCGGCCCGTGCCGGATGCGGCGGAGCCCACGATCCTCCACGTCGACATGGACGCCTTCTACGCATCGGTGGAGGTGCTGCGCGATCCGTCCCTCGCCGGCCGGCCCGTGATCGTGGGCGGCTCGGGCGACCGGGGCGTGGTGGCGTCGTGCTCCTACGAGGCCCGGGCCTTCGGCGTGTCGTCGGCCATGCCCTCGGCCCGGGCCCGCCGCCTGTGCCCCCACGCCGTGTTCGTGCACGGCGACCTGTCGCGCTACGCCGGCTTCAGCCGGCGCATCCACGCCGTGTTCGCCTCCTACACGCCGCTGGTGGAGGGCATCTCGCTCGACGAGGCGTTCCTCGACGTGGCCGGGTGCCGGCGCCTGTTCGGGCTGCCGCCCGCCATCGCCCATGCCGTCCGGGCGCGGATCCGGGCCGAGGTCGGCCTCGACTGCTCGGTGGGCGTGGCCGCGAACAAGCTCCTGGCCAAGCTGGCCTCGAAGCGGGCCAAGCCCACCGCCGGCCCGGCCGGCGTGGCGCCGGGGCCGGGCGTGTTCGTGGTGGAGCCGGGCCGGGAGCTGGCCTTCCTCCACCCGCTGCCGGTGTCGGCGCTGTGGGGCGTGGGCCCGGCCACGGCCGGCAAGCTCCGGAGCCGGGGGGTCGAGACGGTGGGCGACCTGGCCCAGGTGCCGCGCCCGAGCCTGGTGGGCTGGCTCGGCGCCGCCTCCGGCCAGCTCCTGTCCGAGCTGGCGTGGGGGCGCGACGCCCGGGCCGTGGAGCCCGACCGGCCGGCCAGGTCGGTGGGTCACGAGGAGACGTTCGCCGCCGACCTGGTGGACCGGGAGGACCTCGGCCGCGAGGTGGTGCGCCAGGCCGACGCAGTCGCGTCACGCCTGCGGGGCTCGGCCCTCGCCGGGCGCACCGTGACGCTCAAGGTCCGCTTCAACGACTTCGCCACCATCACCCGCTCCCGCACGGTGCCCGACGCCCTCGACACCGGCCCGGCCCTCGCGGCGGTGGCCGCGTCGCTGCTGGAGGAGGTCGACACGAGGTCCGGCGTGCGCCTCCTGGGCCTCAGCGTGTCCAACCTCTCGGCCGGCGGCGCCCGCCAGCCGGCGCTCGACGACCACGACCCGGCCTGGGCCGAGGCGTCGCGTGCCGTCGACGGGGTGCGGGCCCGGTTCGGCGATGCGGCGGTGGGGCCGGCCGCCCTCCTGGGCCGGGACGGGGTGGAGGTGCGCCGCCCGGGCGACCAGCAATGGGGCCCCGGCGGGGGCAGTCCCCGGTGAGCGTGTCGTACGCGTTGTTGGAGTGACCGCCGTGCGCGAAGATGGGAGTCCGGAAAAACGTCGGGGCACGGTCAGGGAGGGTCGGCGAGTTGCCGCTTTCGGAAGACGAGCAGCGGATCCTCCACGAGATCGAGCGCAGCTTCTACGAGCACGACCCGGCCTTCGCCAAGGGCGTCAGCGAGACCACCCTCTACCGCCACGCCGGCCGCAACTGCAAGTGGGCCGCGCTGGGCTTCGTCGCCGGCCTGGTGCTCCTGGTGGCGTCCTTCGCCTCCAACCGGATCGTGGGCTTCTTCGGCTTCCTGCTCATGCTCGGGTCCACCCTCGCCTTCGAGCGCAACTTCCGCAAGATGGGCAAGGCGGGCTGGGAGGACTTCACGTCCACCGTGCGGGAGAAGGGCTTCCCCAACGTGCTCGGCGACACCCGCCGCCGCCTCGGCCAGCGCTTCAAGCGCGACGACGGCGCCAACGGCTCCGGCAGCTAGCGGCTAGCGGCGGGGCAGGAGGGGCCTGGGGTCGAGGGTCCACAGCACCCGCCGGCGGGCCGAGGCCCGGCCGGTGACGTCCCGCTCCACGGCGGAGGCGGCCAGCACGGCCCGGGAGGCCACCTCGTCGGCCAGCGGTCCGGCGGCGTAGCTGGCGGCGGCGGCGTCGGCGGCGAGGGTGGCCAGGGCCAGCGCGGCCTCGTCGTCGAGGGCGGCCGCGGGACCGGCCCGGCGGGCGTGCTCGGCGAGGGTCTCGGACGGTCGCCGGGGCGCGCCGGCCCGGCCCACGGCGTCCTCGGCCTCGGTCCACGCCACCCAGACCCGGTCGGCGGGGGTGGCGGCGCCGGCCCGCCGGCGCCGGCGGCGGGCGCCCTTGGCCACCGGCACGGCGAGGGCCAGGGCCACCAGCACCACCACGGCCACGACCAGGGGGTGGCGGGTGAGGGGCCGGCCCGCCCCGGCCTCGGCGCCGGCGCCGGCGGCCACCTCGCCCGGCGCCACGCTGGTGGAGGGGGTGGGCACCTCCTCGTCGGCCACCGTGGTGGGCGGTGCGGCGGTGGTGGCGGTGTTGGGGCTGTCGGGGCTGGCCTGGGCCGGCGGCACGCCCAGGTAGGCGTCGGAACCCGGCGCGCCCCGCCCGGGCGTGGGCTCGAAGGCCACCCAGCCGAAACCGTCGATGAAGACCTCGGGCCAGGCGTGGGCGTTGAGGCCCCGCACGTGCAGGAGCCCGTCCTCCCCCGGCTCGCCCGGCGTGAAGCCCACGGCCACCCGGGTGGGCAGGCCCACGTGCCGGGCCAGCACGGCGAAGGCGCCGGCGAACTGCTCGCAGTAGCCCCGGCGGTCGGTGAAGAGGAAGCGCTCGAGGGCCTGGTCGCTGTGGCCGGCGGAGGCGTTCAGGTCGTAGACGAACCGCTGGCGGAAGAACGACTGGATGGCGAGGCCGGTGCCGAAGGGCGTGCCGTCGCCGCCGGCGGCCAGCGACTCGGCCAGCGCCGCCACCCGGCCCGGGACGGGCGGCAGGTCGACGAAGCGCCGGCGGTCGCTCAGGCCCCCCACCGCCGAGGCGCCCCGCAGCTCCTCGGCGGTCAGCCGGGGCACGGCCGACTCCACCGTGTAGGTGAGGCCGTCGGTGGTGTCCTCGCCGGTGATGAGGCTGCCCAGGTCGGCGTTGTAGCTCACGTCGTCGACGCCGCCCACCGCCTCGGGGCGGTAGGCGGCGGGGAGCCAGATCGACGACAGGGCGCCGATCCTGAACTCCTGGACGACGCGGTCGGCGGGGGCGCCGCCCCCGGCGGCGGGCAGCCGGCTGCCCACGGGGCGGTAGCTGGCGTCCGACGACCAGATCTGGCCGTTGAACGTGTCGAGCGACGTGAGCCGCCAGTAGGCGGGCCGGTTGGTGCGGACGGTGAAGACCTCGGTGGTGGACTGGTCGACCAGGCGGCCCCGGATGTCGACGAGCGGGCTCACGGTGCTGCGCCGGCCGTCGCCGTCCGACCCCGTGTCGCGCCAGGCGAGGACGGCCTCGGCGTCGGCGCCCGGCAGGTGGGGGCCGACCACCACCGCCGACGCCACCGCCGCCGCGCCGAGGACGGCCGCGCCCCGCAGGAGGGCGCGGGTGCCGCCCCGCGAGCGGCTGGCGAACCACGAGGTGCCCTCGGCCTCCAGCCCGGCCCGGTGGACGACGATGAAGAGCAGCAGGGCGGCCAGGTAGAGCGCCACCATGGGCGCCCGGCCGCCGGCCGTGCCCAGCGTGGCCGTGAAGGCGAACAGGGTGAACGACGGCACCACCGCCTCGAACAGGACCCGCATGCGGAAGGCGGCCCAGTCGGCCAGCACGGCGGTGACGCCCACGCCCACCATGGCGGCCAGGAGGAAGCCGTCGCTGGCCGGCGCCGGCGCCACCACGTCGCCGAACTGGGTCCAGGCACCGGCCAGGGCCGAGCGGGCCGCGGCCAGCGTGCCCGGCCCGGGGACCCCGGCGGTGGTGGTCTCGGGGAACAGGAGCCACCCCGCGGTCAGGGCCACGCCGGCCAGGGCGGCCGCGGCGGCCACGCCCAGGGGGACGCCCCGGCGCCGCCCGGCCCACATGAGGGCGTGCCCCACCACCGCCGCGCCCACCAGCGGCACCAGGTGGTCGCCGCCCTCGAACAGCCGGCCCATCCCGAGGGCGACGGCCGTGGTGAGGCCGGCCAGGGCGAGGGTGGCCTCGGGCGCACCGGCCCGCAGCTGGGGCCCGGACCCGGTGACGGCGCCCGGCGTCACCGGGGCGCTCCGGCCGGCCGCCGGCCCCGGGACATGGCCTCGGTCCAGGCCGCGGCGAAGGGGTGGTGGGCGGTGACGTGCACGACCGAGGGCAGGCCCCGCACCGCCCGGTCCCGTCCCGGACGGCCGGGCACGGCCGGCTCGAAGCTCGAGGGCTCGAACAGCACGAGGGTGACGGCGCCGAAGCGGCCGCGCAGGCGGGCCACCCGGTCGAGGTCGGCGTCCGGCGCAGCCGCGGTGGTCACGACCGTGAGGGCGCCGCCGTTGCCCTCCCGCCGCAGCGACCCGAGGATGGCAGCCAGGTTGTCGTCCCGCCCGGGCCCTGCGCCGGCCAGGTGCTCGAGGATGGCCTCCACGTGGGCGTGGCCGGCGGCGAACCCGGAGTCCACGCCGGCCGTCGACACCAGGCGCACCAGGGAGCGGTGGCGCCAGCACGCGCTCACCACGCTGGCCGCGGCCGACAGCACCAGCTCCAGCGACTGGACGTCGTGGACACCGCCCCGCAGGTCCACCAGCACCGTGACCCGGCCCTGCCACGGCATCTCCTCCTGGCGGATCATCAGCTCGTCCAGGCGGGCGCTGGCCTTCCAGTGGACCCGGCGCAGGTCGTCGCCGACCTCGTACTCCCGCAGGGCGTAGAAGTCCTCGCCCGAGGCGGCCAGCGCGGTGGGGTGGTCGGCGCCGGCGTGGGGGTCGTTGCCCCGGGTCATGGGCAGGGGCGGCACGGCGTCGACGCGCGGGTACACCGTGAGCCTGGTGGCGGGGGCGGCCTCGTGGGTGGCGGCGGCCAGGCCGAAGGGGTCCTCCAGGTGGAGCTGCATCGGCCCCAGGTCGAAGATGCCCCGGCGCTCGGTGGGGAGCCGGTAGGCGGCGCGCGCCTCCTCGCCCGGCGACAGGGGGGCGAGCAGGAAGCGGGCCCAGCGCCGGCCGTTGTCGAACGGGTCGCGGGCGGCCAGGACGGGGGACCGGCGCCGGCCCGCGTTGCGCACGGTGAGCTCGACCCGGCTGGCCCCGCCGGCGTGGACGCGGGCCGGCCGCAGCTCGCGGACGGCCTCCATCTCGAACCGGGACAGGCGGACGAAGGCCACGGCCCCCACCACCAGGGCCAGGGCCGCCCCGGCCAGCATGTACAGCTCGACGATGCCGAGGATGCGCCCGGCCGACGCCAGGACGGCGGCACCCAGCAGCAGCATCCAGCCTCGCCGGGTGAGCACCCCGTGCGCCCCCCTACGAGCCGCGGCCGGCGGGGACCGCGACGGTGCTCAGCACCTGGGCCAGCACGTCGCCGCCCGACACACCGGCGATCCCCGCCTCGGGCGTGAGCACCAGCCGGTGCTCCAGCACAGGCCCGGCCAGCTGCTTCACGTCGTCGGGCACCACGTACTCCCGGCCCGCGGCCGCGGCCCGGGCCCGGGCCGCTCCCTGGAGGGCGAGCGTGGCCCGGGGCGAGACGCCGAGGGCCAGGCTGGGATGGCGACGGGTGGCCTCGGCCAGGTCGACCAGGTAGCCCTTGATGCCGGGGGCGACGTGGACGGCCCGGGCCGCGTCGGTCATGGTCGCCACCCGCTCGGTGGTGGTGACGGGCCGGAGCTGCTCGATGTGCACGGCGCCCACCCCGCCGTGCAGGTCGAGCATCTGGATCTCGGCCGCCCGGTCCGGGTAGCCCATCGGGATGCGCATGAGGAAGCGGTCGAGCTGGCTCTCGGGCAGCGGGTACGTGCCCTCGTGCTCGATCGGGTTCTGGGTGGCGATGACCATGAAGGGGCTGGGCAGGGCGTAGGTGGTGGTGTCCACCGTGACCTGCCGCTCCTGCATGGCCTCGAGGAGGGCCGACTGGGTCTTGGGCGACGCCCGGTTGATCTCGTCGCCGAGGACGATGTTGGCGAAGATGCCGCCCGGGCGGAACTCGAACGTGCCGTTGGCCCGGCTGTAGACGTTGACGCCGGTGACGTCGGAGGGCAGGAGGTCGGGCGTGAACTGGATGCGCTGCCAGGCGCACCCGAGCGAGGCGGCCAGGGCCTTGGCCAGGCTCGTCTTGCCCACGCCGGGGACGTCCTCTATGAGCAGGTGGCCCTCGGCCACCAGGCACGTGACGGCCAGGCGGACGGCGTCGGACTTGCCCTGGATGACCCGCTCCACGTTGTCGACGATGGCCTGGAAGCCGTCGGCGAAGGTCGACAGGTCGGCGGAGCTTCGTTGTCTGACCACGCCGCCTCCCGTGCTGGACCTCCCCAAACCCTACCGCCGGCCTTTCGGAACGCGGATGCGGCCGCCTACGGTCCTGCGGGTGGCACGGGCGCTGGCCGTCGACGTGGGCGGCACCAAGCTGGAGGCCGGCGTGGTGGACGACGACGGGACCGTGGTCCGCTCGGCGCGGGTGGCGACGCCGCGCCACGACGCGGCGGCGCTGTGGTCGGCCCTGGCCGGGGTGGTGGGCGAGGTCATGGCGGGCGACGAGGTCGTGTGCGGCGTCGGGTGCGGCGGACCCATGGCGCCCCGTGGCGAGGCCGTGTCGCCCCTGAACATCCCGGCCTGGCGGGACTTCCCGCTGCGGTCCCGGCTGGGCGAGGCGCTGGGCCTGCCCACCTTCGTCGACAACGACGCCAAGGCCCTGGCCCTCGGGGAGGGATGGCGCGGGGCGGCGCGCGGCTCGCCGGACTTCCTGGCCATGGTCGTGTCCACCGGCGTGGGGGGCGGGCTGGTGCTCGACGGCCGGCTCCTCGACGGCGCCGCCGGCAACGCCGGCCACGTGGGCCACGTCATCGTCGTGCCGGGCGGCCGGCGCTGCGCCTGCGGGGCCGAGGGGTGCCTGGAGGCCGAGGCGTCGGGCCCGTCCATCCGGGCCGCCACCGGGCGGCCGGCCGAGGAGGCCGGGCCCGAGGTCGTGGCCCGCACCGCCACGCTGGTGGGGCGGGCCGTCGCCTCGGTCGCCAACCTGCTGGACCTGCGCCTGGCGGTGGTAGCGGGCTCGGTGGCCCTGGGCTTCGGCGCCCCGTTCTTCGAGGCGGCCCAGGCCGAGGTGGACCGCTCGGCCCGCCTCTCGTTCTCCCGGGGCACGCGCGTGGTGCCGGCCGGCCTCGGCCCCGCCGGCCCGCTGGTGGGGGCGGCGGCAGTGGGCTGGCGGGGCCTGGGCCGGCCCGTCCTGGCCGCGGACCACGGGCCGGCGGCAGGCCCGTGACCGGCGCCCGCCCCGCCCCGCCGCGGGTGGCACCGGGGGCCTGGCTGGCCGCCGCGGGCGCAGTGGCGGCCCGTCCCCACCTGTGGCCCACCGCCGTGCGCCAGGCCGCCCTCCTGGCCCCGCCGGGGTGGTGGCGGCGCCGGCCGTTCCTCCCGCTGCCCGACCCCGGCTACCTCGCCTTCCGGCTCGAGACCATGTACGGGGGGGAGGCGCCGGCACCGCACGCCGGCGACGTCGTGGCCTACCTGCGGTGGTGCAGGAGCTACCGCAGGAGCCTGCGGTAGGCTTCGGAAATGCAAGTGCCACCAGGGACACCCCCTCGGTAGGTTCCAACGGTGTCCCGGGCGCTCATCCTCAATGCCACGTACGAGCCGCTCTGCGTCGTGTCCACCAGGCGGGCCCTGGTCCTGGTGCTGTCCAGCAAGGCCGAGCTGCTGTCCTCCACCGGCCTGTACTTCCACTCCGAGCGGGCCAGCTACGACGAGCCGTCGGTGGTGCGCCTCACCTACTACGTGAAGGTGCCGTACCAGGCCCGCATCGGCCTGAACCGCCGGGCCGTGTTCGCCCGCGACGGCCACCGCTGCCAGTACTGCGGCGCCACCGCCGAGAACATCGACCACGTGGTGCCCCGCAGCAGGGGCGGCACCCACACGTGGGAGAACGTGGTGGCGGCGTGCCGGCCCTGCAACATGCGCAAGGAGGACCACCTCCTGGCCGAGACCACCCTCACCCTGGTGCGCCAGCCGGCGCCGCCCCGGCCCGGCAGCTGGGTGGTGGTGGCCAACGGCAGCACGCGACCGGACTGGGAGCAGTACCTGGACGGGGCCGCCTCCCTGTCGGCCTGAGCCCGCTGGCCCCCTCCCCGCGCCCGCCCGAACCCCGGCCGGCGTGGACGCCCCGTCGCCTGTGCGGCCCGGCCGGCCTGCTCCACGGCCGGGACCTGGACTGGTCCACCCGGTCCGTCACCTGGTGCGAGGCGGCGGCGCCGGCCGTGGTCCTCGGCTCCACCCAGCCGGCCCCGCCGGCCGGCGGGACCATCGAGGTCGTGCGCCGGCGCAGCGGCGGGGGCGCGGTGCTGGTGGAGCCGGGCCGGGTGGTGTGGGCCGACGTGGTGGTGCCGGCCGGGGACCCGCTGTGGCAGGTCGACGTGGGCCGCGCCGCCTGGTGGCTGGGCGAGGCGTGGGCGGCGGCCCTGGCCGACCTGGGCCTGGCCGGCGCCGCCGTGCACCGGGGCGGCCTGGTCCGGACGCGGTGGTCGGCGCTGGTGTGCTTCGCCGGCCTGGGCCCGGGCGAGGTCACCGTCGCCGGCCGCAAGGCGGTGGGCATCTCGCAGCGCCGGACCCGGGACGGCGCGCTGTTCCAGTGCGCCGTCCCCCTGGCCTGGGACCCGGCCCCGCTCATCGACCTGCTCGTGCCGGCGCCGGCCGAGCGGGCCGAGGCCGCGGCCGACCTGGGCTCGGCGGTGCTGGCCGTGCCGGCCCGGGCGCCGGCCGAGGTGGAGGCGGCCCTCCTGGCCCACCTCCCCTAGCCGCACTGTGCCTTCAGAGTGGAGAAGAGGGCCACCAGGTGGCCGTCTTCTGCACCCTGGTCGCCCTCAGCGCCGCACGCCGGGGCCCATCGCGCGTTGACCTCGCCCCACCGGTGGTTTAAGGTGGCTCAAAGTGGCGGGAAGGGGAGGGGATCCCGGTCCGCAGGGAGCACGGTGGTTCACCTTGGTGAGGAGCACGTCCTTTCGTCATGAAGTTCTACGGTCGCTTCGAGCACTCGGTCGACCCCAAGGGGCGCGTCATCCTGCCGGCCAAGTTCCGTGCCCATTTCGAGCAGGGAGGCTACCTGACGCAGTACCACCAGGGCTGCCTCGCCCTGTGGACCCCCGACGAGTTCGCGCTGCAGTCGGCCGCCATGGAGGCGTCGCAGGGCCTGGGCCCGGCCGAGCGCAACCTGGCCCGGGTGTGGGCGGCCGGCACCCAGGAGGCGGAGGTGGACCGGCAGGGCCGGGTGGCCATCGCGCCGCCGCTGCGGACGTTCGCCCAGCTGGACGTCGAGAGCGGCGTGCTGGTGATGGGCGCCATCAACCGGATCGAGCTGTGGAACCCGGCCCGCTGGGCCGAGAAGCTGGCGCCCACCGAGGAGGCGTTGATCGAGGCGAGCTGACCAGGACCATGCGCAGCCCTTCGACCGGCCAGGCGGCAGATTCCCTCTCCGCATGCTTCCCGCTCTGCCGGCCGGGGACGTTCCCCGCCGGTGCCGAACCGGTCGAGGGGCTGCGGATGACCCCGGAGTTCGCGCACCGCCCGGTGATGGTCGACGAGATCGTCGAGCTGATCGCCGGCGTCCCCGATGGCGTTCTCGTCGACGCCACCCTGGGCGCCGGCGGTCACTCGGCCGCGCTCCTGGGCGCCCACCCCGGGCTGCGCCTGGTGGGCATCGACCGTGACGCCGACGCCCTGGCCGCGGCCGGCGCCAACCTGGCCCCCTTCGGCGAGAGGGTCGTGGCCCTGCACCACGCCCGCTTCGACGGCCTGGCCCGGCTGGCGCCGGCGCCCGTGAGCGCGGTCCTGCTGGACCTCGGCGTCAGCTCGCCCCAGTTCGACCGGCCCGAGCGGGGGTTCTCCTACCGCTTCGAGGGCCCGCTGGACATGCGCATGGACCGGTCCCAGCGCCGCACCGCCGCCGACGTGGTGAACGGTGCCTCCGAGGCCGAGCTGGCGAGGATGATCGCGGCCAGCGGTGAGCGCCGCTTCGCCCGCCGCATCGCCCGCCGCATCGTGGCGGCCCGGCCGCTCACCACCACGGTGGAGCTGGCCGGGGTGGTCCGCGACGCCATCCCCGCGCCGGCCCGGCGCACCGGCGGCCACCCGGCCCGGCCCGTGTTCCAGGCCCTGCGCATCGCCGTCAACGCCGAGCTCGACATCCTCGGCCCCGCGTTGGACGCCGCTGTCGACGTGCTGGCGCCCGGCGGCCGGGTGGTCGTGCTGGCCTACCACTCGGGCGAGGACCGGATCGTGAAGGCGCGGCTGCTGGACGCCTCCACCGGGGGCTGCGAGTGCCCGCCCGGCCTGCCGTGCGTGTGCGGCGCGGTCCCCCTGGTGCGGCTGCTCAACCGGGGCGCCCGGAAGCCGTCGGCGGCCGAGGTCGCCGCCAACCCCCGAGCCGAGAGCGCCCGCCTGCGGGCGGCCGAGCGCCTTCCCCGGATGGGTGACGGCGAGCGCGACGACGACGAGAGGGGAGCGCGATGACCGCGATCCTGCCCGAGCACGCCCTCACCCCCGCCGTCCCGGAGCGGGAGGGGCGGCGCCGGCCGCCGCTCCACGTGGTGCGGGACGGCCGGTCGCCGGCCCGTCGCCGGGCCCGGGCCCGCCTCCTCGCCGTGCTCGTGCTGGTGGTGGTGACGGCGGCGCTGTTCGGGCTGGTGGCGTCGCACGTGGCCCTCACCCAGGGCCAGTTCGAGCTGGAGGAGCTGCGGAAGCGGGCCGCCACCGAGGAGGCGCGCTACGAGCGGCTCCGCCTCCAGGTGGCGGAGCTGGAGTCGCCCGGCCGGATCGTGGCCGCGGCCCAGGAGCGGCTCGGGATGGTGCCGCCCCCGGGCGTCACGTACCTGTCGCCCGTGGGCCCGGCGTCCGGGCTCGACGACGGCGCCGATGCCGACCGGGAGACGGCGGCCGACGACTGGTCCACGGTCAAGCGCGAGCTGGCGAGCCGCCCGTGACCCCGCCGCCCGGCGCGCCGCGCCCGCGGCGGGCACCGGCCGGCGCCGCCACCCCGCCCCGTCGCGTCCGCACCACCGCCACCGCGCCCCGTCGCGTCCGCACCACCGCCACCCCGCCCCGTCGCGTCCGCACCACCGCCACCCCGCCCGGGGCCCGCCGGCCCCGCCCGCCCGCCCCCCCGTCCGGGTGGGGCCGGCCCCGGGCCCGCGGCCACAACCCGCGCCGGCGCCTGGCCGCAACCACCGCCGTCATGGTGGCGGCGTTCCTCCTCCTGGCCGGGCGCGTGGTGCAGGTGCAGGGCCTGGAGGCCGACCGGTACTCGGCCTTCGGCGAGTCGCAGCGGATCCGCACCGTCGCCCTGCCCGCCGACCGGGGCTCCATCTTCGACCGCAGGGGCCGGGACCTGGCCCTCACCGTGCGCCAGTCCACCGTCGTCGCCGACCCCCGCCTCGTCACCGACCCGCTCGGCGCGGCGACGGCCCTGGCGCCGATCGTGGGCGTCGACGTGGCCACGCTGCAGACCCGACTGACCCGCGAGGCCGGCTTCGTCTACCTGGCCCGCAAGGTGGACGACGCGGTGGCGGAGAAGGTGAAAGCGCTCGACCTGGCCGGCGTCGACCTGATCGACGAACCCGAGCGCTTCCTGCCGGCCGGCGACCTGGCCGCGCCCCTCATCGGCCGGGTGGGGACCGACAACAACGGCCTCTCCGGGGTGGAGACCCAGTTCGAGGACCGGCTGAAGGGCCGGCCCGGGAAGATGATCGTGGAGCGCGACGCCCGGGGCGGCGACATCCCCGGCGGGGTGCGCCGGATCCAGCCCTCGGCCCGGGGCGAGGACCTGGTGCTCACCATCGACCGGGCCCTCCAGTACGAGACGGAGCGGGCCCTGGCCGCCCAGATCGTGTCGTCCAACTCCAAGGCCGGGACGGCCGTGGTCATGCACACCCGCACCGGCGAGGTGCTGGCCCTGGCCAACCTCACCGCCGGCAAGGACGGCGCGCCACCCCGGCAGTCGGCCAAGAACGCCGCCGTCACCGACGTGTTCGAGCCAGGGTCGGTGAACAAGGTCATCACCATCTCGGCCGCGCTGGAGGAGGGGATCGTACGGCCCGACACGGTGCTCGACGTCCCCGGGACCATCAGGGTCGCCGACCACGTCTTCTCCGAGCACGACCCCCATCCCCTGGCCAGGTGGTCGATCACCGACGTGATGGCCAACTCCTCCAACGTGGGCTCGATCATGATCGGCCAGCAGGTGGGCAAGACCCGCATCGACAGGTACCTCCGCGAGTACGGCTTCGGCAGCAAGACCGGCCTGGGCTTCCCGGGCGAGTCGCGCGGCATCCTGCTCGATCCCGCCAAGTGGTCGGGAACCTCCATCGGGACCGTCTCCATCGGCCAGGGCCTGTCGGTGACGGCCATGCAGATGCTGGGCGCCTACAACGCGGTGGCCAACGGCGGTACCTGGGTCGCGCCCAAGCTGGTGAAGGCGACGGTGGACGCCGGCGGCCGGCGCCGTCCCACCCCGCCGTCGGAGCGGCGCCAGGTGGTGTCGACCAGGACGGCCCAGCAGGTCACGGCCATGCTGAGCGAGGTCGTCCGGGTCGGGACCGGGACCCTGGCCGCGGTGGACGGCTACACCGTCGCCGGCAAGACGGGCACGGCCCGCAAGCCCATCGAGGGCCGGCGGGGGTACCAGGCCGGCGCCTACGTGTCCAGCTTCGCGGGCTTCGTGCCGGCCGAGCGCCCCGAGCTCACTGTCATCGTGGTGCTCGACGAGCCCACCCCGATCTACGGCGGCCTGGTGGCGGCGCCGGTGTTCGCCCAGATCGCCCGGTACGGGCTGCGCCAGCTGTCGGTGCCGCCCCCGCCCCCCGACGTGAAGCCGGCGGTGGCGGCCGAGGTGCCCAGGGTGTCGCCGGAGGCGGCGGGCGGGGCGGGCCAGGACGGCGGGGGCATCCCCGTGCCCACCACTACGCTGCCGGCGTCCCGCCCGCCGACCCCGTAAGGACCACGCGCTCCATGCGGCTCGACCGACTGCTGGGCGACGTCCAGGTGCTGGAGCGGCGCGGCGACACCGGCCCGGTGGTCGTCGACGCCGTCGCGTACGACTCGCGCCGCGTCGCTCCCCGGGCCCTGTTCTGCTGCGTGCCGGGCGCCGCCACCGACGGCCACGACCATGCCGCCGGGGCCGTGGCCGCCGGCGCCTCCGCCCTGCTGTGCGAGCGCATCCTGCCCCTCGGGGTGCCCCAGGTCCGGGTGGCCAGCACCCGCCGGGCCCTGGGCCCGGTGTCGGCCGCCTTCTTCGGCCACCCCTCGGCCCGCCTGGCCGTGGCCGGCGTCACCGGCACCAACGGCAAGACCACCGTCACCCACCTGCTGGCCGCCGTCCTGCGGGCCTCGGGCCGGCCCACCGGCGTGATCGGCACCCTGGACGGCCCCCGCACCACGCCGGAGGCGCCGGACCTGCAGGCGGCGCTGGCCCGCCACCTCGAGGAGGGGGCGGAGGCGGTGGCCCTCGAGGTGTCGTCGGACGCCCTGGCCCAGCACCGCGTCGACGGGACGCGCTTCGCCGTGGTGGCCTTCACCAACCTGAGCCAGGAGCACCTGAACACCCACGGCGACATGGAGTCGTACTTCCGGGCCAAGGCGTCGCTGTTCGACCCGGCCCGGGCGCCGGTGGGCGTGGTCAACGCCGATGACGCCTGGGGCCGGCGCCTGCTGGAGGAGGCGGGCGGCCTGGCCCTGGTGCCGTACTCGCTGGCCGATGCCGCCGGCCTCGCCACCGGCCCGTGGGGCGCCCGCTTCCGGTGGGAGGGGGAGGCGGTGGAGCTGCCCCTCGGGGGCCGGTTCAACGCCTCCAACGCCGTGTGCGCCGCCACCATGGCCCGCGTCCTCGGCGTCCCGGCCGCGGCCGTGGCCACCGGCCTGTCGTCGTTCCCCGGCATCCCGGGCCGCTACGAGCGCATCGACGCCGGCCAGCCCTACGCCGTCCTAGTGGACTACGCCCACACCCCCGCCGCCCTGGAGGAGCTGCTCGCGGCGGCGCGGGAAGAGGCCGGCGACGGCGGCCGGGTGCTGGTGGTGTTCGGCTGCGGCGGGGAGCGGGACCGGGGCAAGCGCCCGCTGATGGGCGGGGTGGCGGCCCGGCTGGCCGACGTGGTGGTGCTCACCTCCGACAACCCGAGGGGCGAGGATCCCGCCGCCATCCTCGACGACGTGCGGGCCGGCGCCGGCGGGGCCCGCGCCCTGGTGGTGGAGCCGGACCGCAGGACCGCCATCGGCCTGGCCGCGGCGGAGGCCCGGCCCGGCGACGTGGTGGTGGTGGCCGGCAAGGGCCACGAGAAGGGCCAGACGGCGGGCGGCCGCACCGAGCCCTTCGACGACCGGGCCGTGGCCAGGTCGGCGGCGGAGGCGGCGGTGGCGGGCCGGGGGGCCGGGGGCCGGGCATGATCGACCTCCTGGTGGCGGGCGGCGTCGCCCTGCTGGTGGCGCTGGTGGGGACCCCCCTGCTCATCGGGTGGCTCCACGCGCGCGGCATCGGCCAGCAGATCCGCGACGACGGGCCCCAGGGCCACTTCACCAAGGCCGGGACCCCCACCATGGGCGGGGTGATGATCGTGGCCGGCGCCCTGGCCGGCTACCTGGCCGGCCACCTGCGGGGTGAGGCCATCTTCACCTGGGGCGGGCTGCTGGTGGCCCTCTCGGTCGCCGGCGCGGCGGCGGTGGGGGCCCTGGACGACTGGATCAAGGTTCGCCACCAGCGCAGCCTGGGCCTCACCAAGAAGACCAAGATCGTGGGCCAGCTGGTGGTGGCGGTCGGCTTCGCCGTGCTGGCCCTGCACTTCGCCGACGTGAAGACCGACATCTCGTTCACCCGGTGGGACTCGATCGGCCTCGACCTCGGGCCCGTGCTCTGGGTCGTCTGGGCCGTGATGCTCATCATCGGCACGTCCAACGCCGTGAACCTCACCGACGGCCTCGACGGCCTGGCCGCCGGCTCGGCCACATTCGCCTTCTCGGCCTTCGCCATCATCGGCTTCTGGCAGTTCCGCCACTTCGGCACCTACCAGGTGCCCCAGGCCCTCGACCTGGCCGTGCTGGCCGTGGCCCTCACCGGTGCCTGCACCGGCTTCCTGTGGTGGAACGCGGCCCCGGCCCGCATCTTCATGGGCGACACCGGGTCGCTGGCCATCGGGGCCGGGCTGGCCGCCTTCGCCCTGGTGATGAACCTCCACCTGCTGCTGCCGGTGGTGGGCGGCCTTTACGTGCTGGAGACGCTGTCGGTGATCATCCAGGTGGCCAGCTTCCAGCTGTTCCACCGCCGGGTCTTCCGGATGGCGCCCATCCACCACCACTTCGAGCTGGCGGGCTGGCCCGAGGTCACCGTGATCGTGCGGTTCTGGATCCTCGCCGGCCTCTGCACCGCGCTCGCCCTCGGCCTCTTCTACGCCGACTTCATCTCCCTCGGAGTGCTGGATTGACGGCCCCGGGGCCAGGCGAGGGGACGGTGGTGGTGGTGGGGTTCGGCATCACCGGGCGGGCCGTGACGGCCCACCTGGCGGCGCGGGGCCGGCCGGTGGTGGTCGTCGAGGACGACGCCACCGACGCCACCGCGGACGAGGTGGCGGCGCTGGGCGCGTCGCTCGGGCCGGTGTCGGCGGTGGAGGGCGCCTCCCTGGTGGTGCCGAGCCCCGGCGTCGGCCCCCACCACCCGGTCCACGCCGCGGCCAGGGCCGCCGGGGTGCCGGTGTGGAGCGAGGTGGAGCTGGCCTGGCGGGCGGCCGAGGGCAAGCGGGTGGTGGCCGTCACCGGCACGAACGGCAAGACCACGGTCGCCACCCTGGTGGCCGCCATCCTGGTGGCGTCGGGTACCAGGGCGGTGGCGGCCGGCAACATCGGCCTGCCGCTGGTGACGGCGGCCACGGCCGACGTCGAGGTGCTGGTGGCCGAGGTGTCGTCGTTCCAGCTGGAGTACACGGTGTCCTTCCGGCCCGACGTGGCGGTGTGGCTCAACCTGGCTCCCGACCACCTGGACTGGCACCCCACCATGGAGCACTACGCCGCGGCCAAGGCCCGCATCTGGGCCAACCAGGGACCGGCCGGCGTGGCCGTCGTGAACGCCGACGACCCCGCCGTCATGGCCGCGGCCGCGTCGGCGCCGGGGCGGGTGGTCACCTTCGGGCTGGAGGGGGCGGACTGGGCGGTGGACGGCTCCTCCCTGCGCGGCCCCGACGGCGAGGTGGCGGCCGTGGCCGACCTCGGGCGGGCCCTGCCCCACGACCTGGCCAACGCCCTGGCCGCCATGGCCGCGGCCTCGGCCGCCGGCGCCGGCCCCGGCGCGTGCCGGGCCGGCGTGGCCGGGTTCGCCGGGCTCCCCCACCGTGTCCAGCTGGTGGGCGAGTCTGGTGGGGTGCGGTACTACGACGACTCGAAGGCCACCACCCCGGCCTCGGTGCTGGCCGCCCTGCGGGGGTTCGCGTCGGCCGTGCTCATAGCCGGCGGCCGGAACAAGGGCCTCGACCTCGGCCCCCTGGCGGCCGAGGCCGGGCGACTGCGGGCGGTCGTGGCCATCGGCGAGGCGGCGGGTGAGGTGGCGGCCGCCTTCGCCGGCACCTCCGTGCCGGTGACGCGGGCCGTGTCGATGGCCGACGCGGTGCGGGCCGCCGCCGGCGCCGCCGCACCCGGCGACGCCGTGCTCCTGTCGCCGGCGTGCGCCTCGTACGACTGGTACCGGTCCTACGCCGAGCGGGGGGACGACTTCGCGGCCGAGGTGCGGGCCCTGGCCGGGGCCCACCCGTGAGCCCGGCCACCACCCCCGTCCGCACCCGCCAGGCCACCCGGGCCCGGCACCCGTCGGGCCGGACCCCGCCGCCCGCGGCCCGCCGGCACGGGGGAGGGCGGCACGGGGACGACCGCCGGCGCACCGGCCAGGTGCTGCTGGCCGCCATCGTGGCGGTGCTGTGCCTGATCGGCCTGGTGATGGTGCTGAGCGCGTCGTCGGTGCACGCCCTGCGCGAGGACGGCTCGTCGTGGCTGTACTTCCGGCGCCAGATCCTGTGGGTCCTGGCCGGCACCGCGGTCCTGGTGGCGGCGGCCCGCCTCGACTACCACGCCCTGCGCCGGTGGGGGGGGCTGCTCCTGGTGGCGGCCGTGGGCCTGCTCGTCCTGGTCCTCGTTCCCGGCCTCGGCATCACCGCCGGCGGGTCCACCCGCTGGCTGGGGACGGGGAGCGTGCGCATGCAGCCGTCCGAGCTGGCCAAGCTCGCCCTCCTCCTGTTCGGCGCCGACCTGCTGGCCCGCCGCGGCGCCTCGCCGGATGCGGCCCGCACCGCGCTGCGGCTCCTCCTCCTCGTCTTCGCGGTCGTGGCCGTGCTCGTCCTTCGCCAGCCCGACCTCGGCACCACGCTCATCGCGGGCGCCATCGTGATCTGCCTGCTGTTCGTGGGCGGCACCCCGCTCAGGCCCATGGCCATCCTGCTGGCCGGCGGCGCCGGCGCCGCCTTCGTGCTCGGGATGGCCGAGCCCTACCGCCGGGAGCGGATGCTGTCGTTCCTCAACCCCTGGGCCGACGCCGGCAACACCGGCTACCAGGTCGTGCAGTCCCTGGTGGGCCTCGGCACGGGACGGATCCTGGGCGTGGGGGTGGGCGCCAGCCGGGCCAAGTGGGGCTTCCTGCCCAACGCCCACACCGACTTCATCTTCAGCATCATCGGCGAGGAGCTGGGCCTGGTGGGCAGCCTGGCCGTGCTGGCGCTGTTCATGGGCTTCGCCGTGCTCGGCATCCGGGCCGCCCTGCGGGCCCCCGACCGCTACGGGATGCTACTGGCCGCCGGCATCACGGCATGGGTGATCGCGCAGGCCTTCGTCAACATCGGCGCGGTGGTGGGCGTGCTCCCGGTGAGCGGCGTGCCGCTGCCGTTCGTCTCCTTCGGCGGGTCCTCCCTGATCGTGCTGATGGGCGCGGTGGGCGTGCTGCTCAACGTGGCCGGCCAGGGACGGCCCGCCCCGGCCCCGGGCCCCGGCCGGCGCCCGGCCCGTTGACGGGCCCCGCCTACGCGGTGGTGGCCGGGGGCGGGACGGCCGGCCACGTCCTCCCGGCCCTGGCCGTGGCCCGCGAGCTGGTGGCGCGCGGCCACGATCCGGGGACCATCCACTTCGTCGGCTCGGAGCGGGGCCAGGAGGCACGGCTGGTGCCGGCGGCCGGGCTGCCGGTCACGCTGCTGCCCGGCCGGGGCATCGCCCGCCGCCTCACCCTCGACAACGTGGGCGCCGTCGCCGGCCTGGTGCGGGGCGCCACCGGGGCGGTGCGCCTGCTGTCCAGGCTGCGGCCCTCGGTGGTGCTCTCGGTGGGCGGCTACGCCAGCGTCCCCTGCTCGGTGGCGGCCGCCGTCCTGCGCATCCCGCTGGTGCTGCACGAGCAGAACGCGGTGCCGGGCCTGGCCAACCGGCTGGCCGGCCGCTTCGCCCGGGCCAGCGCCGTCTCGTTCCCCGGCACCGCCCTCCCGCACGCCGTCGTCACCGGCAACCCGGTGCGGGCCGAGGTCCTGGCCATCGACCCCACGCCGGAACGGCGTGCCGCCGCCCGCCGCGCCCTCGGCCTCCCGGCCGACGCGGTGGTGGTGGGCGTGTCCGGCGGCTCCCTCGGCGCCCGCCGCGTCAACGAGGCCGTGCTGGGCCTGGTGGAGGCGTGGTCGGACCGGTCGGGGATCGCGGTGCGCCACGCCGTGGGGTCGCGCGACTGGGCCACCGTGTCGGGCCGCCTTCCCCGGCCGCCCGCCGGCGGCCTGGTGTACCAGGCCGTGGAGTACGAGGACCGCATGCCCGACCTGCTGGCCGCCGCCGACGTGTTCGTGTGCCGGGCCGGCGGCAGCACCGTGGCCGAGCTCACCGCCGTCGGCGTGCCCGCCGTCCTGGTGCCCCTGCCCATCGCGCCGAACGACCACCAGACCGCCAACGCCCGGTCCATGGTGGACGCCGGCGCCGCCGTCCTCGTCCCCGACGGCGAGCTCACCGCCGGCCGGCTGGCGGCCGAGCTCGGGCCCCTGGTGGCCGACCCGGCCCGGCTGGCGGCCATGGCAGCCGCCGCCGCCGGCCTGGGCCACCCCGACGCGGCCCGGCGGGTGGCCGACCTGGTGGAGCGCCATGCCCGGACCTGAGCCGGCCCTCGACCTGGCCTCGCCCCGCCGGGTGCACGTGGTGGGCATCGGCGGCGCCGGCATGAGCGCCATCGCCACCGTGCTGGCCGCCATGGGCCACCACGTCTCGGGCAGCGACCTCAAGCAGTCCTCCCGCCTCGACACCCTGCGGGCCAACGGCGTCGTGGTCACCGTGGGCCACGCGCCCGCCAACGTGGAGGGGGCCGACGTGGTGGCCGTCTCCACCGCCATCCCCCCCACCAACCCCGAGGTGGTGGCGGCAGGGGCGCGTGGCATCCCCGTGCTGCGGCGGGCCGAGGTGCTGGCCGCCATCGCCGCCACCAGGCGGGCGGTCGGCGTGGCCGGCACCCACGGCAAGACCACCACCTCGTCGATGCTGGCCCTGGTGCTGGTGGAAGCCGGGCTGCGGCCGTCGTTCCTCATCGGGGGCCACCTCAACGAGGTGGGCAGCGGGGCGGTGTGGGACGAGGGCGAGTGGCTGGTGGTGGAGGCCGACGAGAGCGACGGCACCGTCCTCGAGCTGCCCCTCGAGGCGGCCGTGGTCACGAGCGTCGAGCCCGACCACCTCGACCACTACGGCGGCAGCTTCGAGGCCCAGGTGGCCGCCTTCGGCCGCTTCCTGGCCGGGATCCCCGGGCCCAGGGTGGTGTGCGCCGACGACCCGGTGGCGGCCGGGCTGGCCGAGGCGCACGGCGCCCTCACGTACGGCACGGCGGCCGGCGCCACCTACCGCATGACCGACCTGGAGGGCGGCCGCAGCCGGGTGCGCTTCGGGGTCGAGCACGCGGGCCGGTCCCTGGGCGTGGTGGAGCTGCCGGTGCCGGGCAGCCACAACGCCCGCAACGCCTGCGCCGCCCTGGTGGCGGGGCTGGCCCTCGGCGCCGGGTTCGAGGCGGCGGCCGCCGCCCTGGGCCGCTTCGGCGGCGTGGCCCGCCGGTTCCAGTTCAGGGGCGACCTCGACGGCGCCACCCTCGTGGACGACTACGCCCACCTGCCCGGGGAGGTCCGGCCCGTGCTGGCCGCGGCCCGCCAGGGCGGGTGGCGCCGGGTGGTGTGCGTGTTCCAGCCCCACCGGTACTCCCGGACGGCGGCGCTGGCGGCCGACTTCGCCGGCGCCTTCACCGACGCCGACCTGGTGGTGATCACCGACGTGTTCGCCGAGGGCGAGGCGCCCCGGCCCGGGGTCAGCGGCAAGCTGGTGGTCGACGCCGTCCTCGACGCCCACCCTGGGTCCAGGGTGGCCTACCTGCCGAACCGGTCCGATCTGGCGCCCTACCTGCGGCGGGTGCTGCGCCCCGGCGACGTCTGCCTCACCCTGGGCGCCGGCGACATCACGCTCCTGCCCGGCGAGCTGCTGCGCGCCGCTCCCCGGCCGTGACGGCCGAGGCCATCGAGGCCGCGGCCGGCGTGCTCGGCCACCGGGGCATCCGGGGTGTCAGCCTCGGTGCCCTCACCACCTACCGGGTGGGTGGCCCGGCCGCGCTCCTCCTGGAGGCGGGCAGCGAGGACGACCTGGCCCTGGCCCGTGCCGCCGTGGTGGCGAGCGGGGTGCCGGTCCTCGTGGTGGGCCGGGGCTCGAACCTGCTGGTGTCCGACGCCGGCTTTCCCGGGCTGGCCGTGGTGGTGGGCGAGGGCCTCGGGCGGGTGGAGGTGGACCGGGCCGGCTGCCGGGTCCGGGCCGGCGGAGGGGCCCTGCTGCCGGTGGTGGCCCGCCGGACGGCGGCGGCGGGGCTCACCGGCCTGGAGTGGGCGGTGGGCGTGCCCGGCTCGGTGGGGGGCGCGGTCCGCATGAACGCCGGCGGCCACGGCTCCGACGTGCGCCGGACCCTCACCCGGGCCCGCCTGGTCGACCTGGCCGGCGGGCCCGGCGGCGAGGTCCCGGCCGCGGCGCTGGAGCTCGGCTACCGGCGGTCCGCTGTCGCCGCCACCTCGGTGGTGGTGGAGGCCGAGTTCGCCCTGGCCCGCGGGGACCGGGACGAGGCCGAGGCCCGCGTCGCCGAGATCGTGCGGTGGCGGCGGGAGCACCAGCCCGGGGGCCAGAACGCCGGCTCGGTGTTCACCAACCCGCCCGGCGACTCGGCCGGGCGGCTGGTGGAGGCGGCTGGGCTCAAGGGCCTGCGGCTGGGGTCCGCCACCGTGTCGCCCAAGCATGCCAACTTCGTGCAGGCCGACGAAGGCGGCCGGGCCGCCGACGTGGCGGCCCTCATCAAGGAGGTGCAGCGGAGGGTGGAGGAGGAGACGGGCGTGCACCTGGAGCCCGAGCTGCGCCTGGTGGGCTTCGACGCACCGGGGCCGGCGCCGGCGTGAGCGGGACCCGCGAGGGGACGCGCACCGGCGTGCGGGAGGGGGAGCGGCCGCCGCGCGGCGCGCCGCCGGGCCGGGCGCCCGATGCGGGGCGGGTCGCGCCCCCGGTGCCGATGGACCCGCGGATCCGCCGGCGCCGGATCGAGGTCCGCAGGGACGAGGGCCGGCGCCGGCGCCGGATCCTGTGCACCTGCCGGGGGGTGGTGGCGGCGGCCGGCGCCGCGGTGGGGGCGGGCCGCTCGCCGCTGTTCGACGTGGACTACGTCGACGTCCGGGGCGCGGAGCGCACCCCCCGGATGGAGGTGCTGCGGGCCGGCCGGCTCACCGGTCGCCCGGCCATGCTCGACGTCGACGCCGGCCGCCTGGAGACCCGGCTCGAGGCCCTCCCCTGGGTGCAGGACGCCACCGCCCGCCGCCAGTGGCCGGGCACCATCCGCATCGACCTCACCGAGCGCCGGCCCGCCGCCCTCCTGCCCTCCGGCGACGGGCGCTGGGTCATGGCCGACCGGACGGGACGGGTCCTGGAGGTGGGCACCGAGAAGCCGGCCGGCCTCCCGGTGCTGGGCAACCTGCCCCGGCCCGGCGCACCCGGCACCACCCTGGCGGCGGCCGCCCTCGGCCCGCTCCGGGTGGCGGCGGCGCTGCCCGCGGCGCTGCGGCCCCGGGTCGCGGACGTGGCCACGGTCGCGGGCGGGGAGGTGGAGCTGCAGCTGGCGCCGCCGGGTGGCGTGGTCCGGCTCGGGCGGCCGGTGGGGCTGGCCGAGAAGCTGGCCGTGCTGGCGACGGTGCTCGACCGGGCCGACCTGGCCGGCGTCGCCGTGGTCGACCTCCGGGTGCCCCGGGCCCCAGCCTTGACCCGACGATGACGGTGTGGCTAAAGTTTCGACCATTGCGGGAGGTTGACATAACTATAACCCTGCAGTAGAGGTTGAGGCCGGGTCGTGGGGTCCCGGACATGGAGCACTCTCGCCGTGTGCAAGACGGCGAGCGTCCGAGGAGCATCGGTGGCGGCGGAGCCGCATCGAGGGAGGCTGCAATGGCCGCATCGCAGAACTACATCGCCGTCATCAAGGTGGTCGGCATCGGTGGTGGCGGCGTCAACGCCGTGAACCGGATGATCGACGCCGGCCTGAAGGGCGTCGAGTTCATCGCCATCAACACCGACGCCCAGGCACTGCTGATGAGCGACGCCGACGTCAAGCTCGACATCGGGCGCCAGCTCACGCGCGGGCTCGGCGCGGGGAGCGACCCGGAGGTAGGCCGCCAGGCCGCCGAGGAGCACCGCGACGAGATCGAGGAGGTGCTGAAGGGCTCCGACATGGTCTTCATCACGGCCGGCAAGGGAGGCGGCACCGGCACGGGCGGGGCCCCGGTGGTGGCCGAGATCGCCAAGTCGCTCGGCGCGCTCACCATCGGCGTGGTCACCCGGCCCTTCGCCTTCGAGGGCAGGCGCCGGGCCGTGCAGGCCGACTCCGGGATCCAGACCCTCAAGGAGAAGGTCGACACCCTCATCATCATCCCGAACGACCGGCTCCTCACCGTGTCGAACGACAAGACGTCGATGGTCAACGCCTTCAAGATGGCCGACGAGGTGCTGCTCCAGGGCGTCCAGGGCATCACCGACCTGATCACCACGCCCGGGCTCATCAACACCGACTTCGCCGACGTGAGGATGATCATGAACAACGCCGGCACCGCGATCATGGGCATCGGCACGGCGTCGGGCGAGGGCCGGGCCGTCAACGCGGCCCGCGCCGCCATCACCAGCCCGCTGCTCGAGGCCTCCATCGAGGGCGCCCGGGGCATCCTCCTCAACATCGCCGGCGGCAGCGACCTCGGCCTGTTCGAGGTGAACGAGGCGGCCGAGATCATCCACGGCGTGGCCCACGCCGACGCCAACATCATCTTCGGGTCGGTGGTCGACGACGCCATGGGCGACGAGGTGCGGGTCACCGTCATCGCGGCCGGTTTCGACCGCTGGGAGGAGGAGCGCCCGCCCGCGGGCCGGGGTCGGGAGGAGCGCACCTCGGTCTACGGGTCCCGCCAGCCGCCTCCGAGCAGCCGGCCCGATCCGTTCGCCATGCCCGACGACGACGACATCGACCTGGGCGACGACGAGTTCGACGTCCCGTCGTTCCTCCGATAGCACGGCGTGCCCTCCGGCCCCCCGACGCGCACCGGCGCGCCCCCGGACGCGCCCGGCGCGGTCCTGCTCGGCGCGCAGGTGCGGTGGACGGGGAGGGCCGACGGTGACCTGCGACCGCCGGCGCCCGGGTCCCCGGCCGGCCCCGTGCTCGACGGCCTGGCTGGTCGCCCGGTCTCCTGGGTCCGCCAGGTCCACGGCCGCCGGGTGCTGGTGGCGGGCGACGAGCCCGTCCTGGGCGAGGAGGCGGACGCCCTGGTCACCGCGTCGTCCCGCGCCGCCCTGGCCGTGCTCACCGCCGACTGCGCGCCGGTCGCCCTGGCCAGCCCCGAAGGCGTCGTGGGCGCCGTCCACGCCGGCTGGGCCGGCGTGCTGGCCGGCGTCGTGGGCGCCGCCGTCGACGCCATGCGGGCCCTCGGGGCCACGCGGGTGGAGGCCGCCCTCGGGCCGTGCATCCGGGCCGGGTGCTACGAGTTCGGCCGGGCCGACCTCGACCTCCTGGTCGCCGCCCTCGGGCCGTCGGTCGAAGGCGTCACCGCCGCCGGCCGCCCCGCCCTCGACCTCCCCGGCGCGGTCAAGGCCGCCCTCGCCGGCGCCGGCGCCGCCCTGGTGCTCGACACCGGCGCCTGCACCGCCTGCGGCGCCGGCCGCCACTTCTCGTACCGGGCCCGGGGCGACACGCAGCGCCAGGCCATGGTCGTGTGGAGGGAGGGGTGACCCCGGCATGAGCGCGGTGGCCCTCGACGAGCGGGTGGCCGGTGTGCGCCGGCGCATCGCGGCCGCGGCCGGGTCCCGTCCCGTCACCCTGGTGGCGGTGACGAAGGGCTTCGGCCCCGAGGTCGTGCGGGCGGCCCGGGCCGCCGGGCTCGACGACCTCGGCGAGAACTACGCCCGGGAGCTGGTGGCCAAGGCCGGCGCCGCCGGCGCCGGCGGCCGCTGGCACTTCCTCGGCGCCCTCCAGCGCCGCAAGGTCCGCCACCTGGCGCCCCTCGTCCACCTGTGGCAGTCGGTCGACCGCGTCGAGGCGGGCGAGGAGATCGCCCGCCACGCCCCGGGCGCGGCCGTGCTGGTCCAGGTCGACGTCAGCGGGCAGCCCGGCCGCACCGGCTGCACCGAGGGGTCGGCCCCGGCCCTCGTGGGCCGGCTCCGCGACCTCGGGCTCGACGTGCGGGGGCTGATGGCGGTGGCGGGGCTGGGCGAGGACCCCCGCCCGCAGTTCCGCCGGCTCGCCGCCCTGGCCCGCGAGCTCGACCTCGAGGAGCTGTCGATGGGGATGTCGGACGACCTGGAGATCGCCCTCGAGGAGGGCTCCACCATGGTGCGCGTGGGTCGCGCCCTGTTCGGCGCCCGCCCGGGGCGCCCGTCCCAGCCGTTCCCCGACCCGCTTGGCCTTGGACAGTATCCTTCCGCGCAAGGAGGCTCGTGATGTCTGCAATGCTCCGGCGGGCGATGGTCTACCTCGGCCTCGTCGACGACGATTACGACGACTACGAGCCCTCGTACGAGGAGCCGGTGTCGCCCGCCCCCGCCCGCGCCACCCGGTCCTACAGCCCGGAGCCGTCCTACGAGCCGGCGCCCACCAGCTCCATCCGCACGCTCCCCCGGGAGTCGCCCATCGGGTCCGAGGGGGTCTCGCAGGTGTCCAACGTCACGCCCCGCCCATCGGTCGTCCGGGCCGTTCCCCAGACCCAGAACGCCAAGGTCCACGTGATCGCCCCGTCCCAGTTCCCCGACGCCAAGGAGATCGGCGACCGCCTCAAGAGCAGCCAGCCGGTGATCGTGAACCTCCAGGCCGCCGACCGCGAGCTCCAGCGCCGCATGATCGACTTCTGCAGCGGCGCCGCCTACGTGCTCGGCGGGTCGATGGACAAGGTGGCCGACCAGGTCTTCCTGCTGACCCCGACCAACGTCGAGGTGTCGGCCGAGGAGAAGCGCCGGCTCCAGGAACGCGGCCTCTACCGCAGGTGACCAACCGCTCCCCGGGCTCGCCCGGCCCCCGATCGGACCGGCGCGCATGAAGCCGCAGTGCCTGCTCCTCACGCTCTACCTGGTCGCCATGTTCGGGAGGATCATCCTGAGCTGGTTCCCCATCTCCCCCGACTCGCCGATGGCAGGCGTGTTCTCGTTCCTGTACACGGTCACCGAGCCCGTGCTCGGCCCCATTCGGCGCCTCCTCCCGCCGGTGGGGGTCGGTGGCATGGGGCTCGACCTGTCGCCGATCATCGTCACCTTCGGGCTCCAGCTGCTGGTGGCGCCGCTCATCGGCTGCTGAGGGCCATCCCCGGCCCGCCCACGGGGTGGGGGTACCCTTGACCGACGTGGACGTCTCCGCGCAGACGATTCGACAGGTCGAGTTCCGGGAGAAGCTCCGGGGCTACCACCAGGACGACGTCGACGAGTTCCTCGAGCGGGTGGCGGCCGGGATCGAGATCCTCCAGGAGCGGCTCCGCCAGGCCACCGAGCGGGCGGTGCGGGCCGAGCAGGCCGCCACCGGGAGCCGGGAGGACGACGAGTCCCTGCGGCGCACCCTGGTGCTGGCCCAGCGCACCGCCGACCTGGCCGTGAAGGAGGCCAGGGAGCAGGCGGCGCGGGTCGTCGAGGAGGCCGAGGGCGAGGCGTCCGCCATGCTGGCGGCGGCCGGCGAGGAGTGCCGGCGCCAGGCCGAGGAGGCCGAGGCCCAGGTCCGCACCGACGTGGCCCGCCTGGAGGCGGCCCGCAGCCAGCTGGAGCAGGACGTCGACCGGTTGGTGCGGTACCTCGACGAGCAGCGGGCCCGGGTCAAGGCGGCGCTGGCCGAGGCCGCGCGCGGCCTCGACACCGCCCTGTCGGCCCAGCCCGCGCCCCAGCCGGCGGGAGAGGCCGATCCGGACCAGCTGGAGTACGGCGAGTCCGGGCCGGGCCACGGCGCCGGCACCTACGACCCGTCGGGCCAGGGCGGCTACCCCTACTCCTGAGCCGGTTCGGCCGCTGCGGCGCGCCCGGGGGGAGCGCTGCTCTAGTCTGGGCCCGCCTCCGACCCGATGCGCCGACCGGGTCCGTTGGTTGCAGGCGGGTGTCGGCGCGGTGGAGAGCAGTCTCCTAGGATGCGTGGGTTCCGTCGACGACTCGGATGGGTGGCTTTGTGTTGCTTCTCGTGACAATCGGGCTGGTGGTGGTCGGAGCTGTCAGTCTGGTGATCGGCTTCGTCAGCAACTCGCTGGGCCCGATCTATCTCTCGATCGCCTGCAGCGTCATCGCCGGCGTCGTGCTGGTGGTGTTCTCCCGCATGGCGCGGCGCCAGGAGAGCGCCGGTGCCGTCGCCCCGAGCACGGGCTCCGGCCTGTCGCCCGGGTCGTGGGCACCGAGCACGACCCCGCCCCCGCCGCCTCCTGCTCCGCCCACGCCCCGCCCGGAGCCGGTCACCCGGGTGGAGCCGGCGCCGCCCCCGCCGCCCAGGCCCCGACCCGAGCCGGCCCGGCCGGCGCCGGCGCGCGGGCCCGCCGCCGCCGCGGCCCCGCTCGACGACGACTTCCCGATCCCCGGCTACGACCGCCTCCGGGCCAGCCAGATCGTCGAGCGGCTGGACGGCCTCGACCTCGACGAGCTCGACATGGTCCGCGAGCGTGAGGAGCAGGGCAAGAACCGCGCCACCGTGATCCGCCGCGTCGACCTGCGCATCGACCTGCTGGAGGCGGAGGAGGACGGCGCCGCCGACGTGGCGCCCGAGCCGGCGGCGCCGGCCGAGCCCTTCCCGGCCGCGGCCGACGGCGAGTTCCCCGCCGCCGCCGACGACGACGACTTCCCGATCGCCGACTACGACCAGCTCAGCGTCGACGAGATCGTCGGCATGCTCGACGACCTCGACGACGACGAGCTCGACATGGTGGCCGAGCGCGAGGAGCAGGGTCGCAACCGGGTGGAGATCCTCGACTACATCGACGAGATGTTCGAGGAGATCGGTCCCGACGGCCAGCCCGTGGCCCCCGCCGCCCCGGCCCCCAAGAAGGCGGCGGTGAAGAAGGCGGCGGTGAAGAAGGCGCCCGTGAAGAAGGCGCCGGTGAAGAAGGTGGCCGTCAAGAAGGTGGCGGCCGGGAAGGCCACCATCAAGAAGGTGCCCGCCCCCGCCCCCGCCCCCGCCCCGGCTCCGGCAAAGGCCGGCCGGGCGCCGGCCAAGGCGCCGGCCGCCAAGGCCGCCCCCGCCCCGGCCAAGGCGCCGGCCCGCAAGGCCGCCGCCCCGGCCAAGGCCGCCAAGGCCGTCAAGAAGGCCGCCCCCGTCAAGAAGCGGTAGCGGCGCACCGCGTCCTGGGGCGTCAGCCGACGGCGATGACCGCGATGTGCACGGCCCGGCCGTCGCCGAGCTCGTAGCGCCGGCCGGCATCACCGGCCGGAAGGACCAGGATGATCAGCTCGGTGGCCAGGGTGGCGGCCACGAGGAACTCGCGGTGGGCCTCGACGGCCTGGGCCACCTCCTCGGGGACCCCGAGCACCAGGCGGATGCGGTCGGAGACGTGGAGGCCGGCGTCCTTGCGGGCCTCGTTCACCAGGCGGGCCACGTCGCGGGCCGTGCCCTCGGCCTCCAGCTCGGGGGTGAGCACGGTGTCGAGGGACACCATGCCGGCCTCGCCGGGCAGGGCCCGGGCCGCGGCCTCGTCCCGGGGGACCAGGCGCAGCGAGTACTCGTCGCCGGCCAGGACCCGGCCCGCCACCTCCACCGAGCCGTCGGCCCTGCGCTCCCAGCGGCCCTCCCGCACGGCCCGGATGATCTTCTGGACCTCGGGGCCGACCCGCGGCCCCAGCACGGCCGGGACGACCTGGAGCCGCAGCTCGCCCACCGCCTCCACCTCGGTGGTGAGGTGGACCTCCTTCACGTTCAGCTCGTCGGCCAGCAGCGAGCGGTACGGGTCGAGGGCGGCGGCGTCGGGGGCGGCCACCGTGACCGACGCCAGCGGGAGGCGGGACCGCAGGCCCCGCGCCTTGCGCACCGAGTGGGCCGCCGACACCACGTCGCGCACCCGGTCCATGGCGGCCACCAGGTCCGGGTCGGCCGGCAGCTCGCCGGCCGCGGGCCAGTCCTCGAGGTGCACGCTGCGCCGGCCGGTGAGGCCCTGGTAGATCTCCTCGGTGAGCAGGGGGAGCAGCGGCGCCGCCACCCGGCACAGCACCTCGAGCAGGGTGGCCAGGGTGTCGAAGGCGTCGGCGTCGCTGGCCCAGAACCGGTCCCGCGAGCGGCGCACGTACCAGTTGGTGAGGGCGTCGAGGAAGGTGCCCACCGCCGCGCAGGCGCCGGCGATGTCGTAGGCGTCCATGCGGGCGGTGGCGTCCTCCACCAGCTGGCGGGCCTTGGCCAGGGCGTAGCGGTCCAGCAGGTCGGGGGAGTCGGTGCGGAAGGTGGCGGTGCGGCCGTCGGCGTTGGCGTACAGGGTGAAGAAGTGCCACACGTTCCACACCGGGTGCAGCACCTGGCGCACCGCGTCCTGCACGCCGGCCCGGCTGAAGACGAGGTCCTGGCCCCGGAGCACGGCCGACGACAGCAGGAACCACCGCACCGCGTCGGCGCCGAAGGTGGCGAACATCTCCTCGGGGTCGACGTAGTTGCGCAGGCGCTTGGAGGCCTTGCGGCCGTCGTCGCCGAGGATGACGCCGTGGACGACGCAGGCCCGGAACGGGGCCGAGTCGAACAGGGCGGTGCCGAGCACGTGCAGGTTGTAGAACCAGGCCCGGGTCTGGCCCACGTACTCCACGATGAAGTCGGCCGGGAAGTGCGACTCGAACCACTCCCGGTTGTCGAACGGGTAGTGCACCTGGGCGTAGGGCATGGACCCGGACTCGAACCAGCAGTCCAGCACCTCCTCGACCCGGCGCATGGTGGACCGCCCGGTGGGGTCGTCCGGGTTGGGCCGGGTGAGCTGGTCGATGCCGGGGCGGTGGAGGTCGGCCGGGCGCACGCCGAAGTCCCGCTCCAGCTCGTCGAGGCTGCCGTACACGTCGATGCGGGGGTGGGCGGGGTCGTCGCTCTTCCACACCGGGATGGGCGAGCCCCAGAAGCGGTTGCGGCTGATGGACCAGTCCCGGGCGTTCTCCAGCCACTTGCCGAAGGCGCCGTCGCGGATGTGCTCGGGCACCCAGGTGATGTCCTGGTTGAGGGCGACGGCCCGCTCCTTGACGGCCGTGACCTCCACGAACCACGAGCTGACGGCCCGGTAGACGAGGGGCGTGTCGGTGCGCCAGCAGTGGGGGTAGCTGTGCTCGTAGCGCTCGGAGCGCACCACCTTCCCGGCCCCGGTGAGGTCGGCCACGATCCTCGGGTTGGCCTCGAACACCTGCAGGCCCTCGTAGTCGGGGACCTCGGCCGTGAACCGGGCGTGGATGTCCACCGGCACCACCAGCGGGATGCCGTTGGCCTCGCACAGGCGCTGGTCGTCCTCGCCGAACCCGGGGGCGATGTGGACGGTGCCGGTGCCGTCCTCGGTGCTCACGAAGTCGGCGACGAGCACGCGGAAGGCCCCGGGCGTGGCGGCGAACCAGGGGAAGAGGGGCTCGTACGAGCGGCCGGCCAGGTCACGGCCGCGCACGGTGCCGGCGGGCGTCGCCCCCTCCAGCTCGGCCTCGTAGCGGGCCGCGGTGGCGGCGCCGATGACGACGCGCTGGCCGCCGGGCTCCTCGAACACGGCGTACTCGACGTCGGCGCCGACGGCGAGGGCCAGGTTGGACGGCAGCGTCCACGGCGTGGTGGTCCACACCAGCAGGTCCTCGCCCGTCTCCAGGCGGAAGCGGACGGTGAGGGCCGGGTCCTCGCGCAGCCGGTAGGCGTCGTCGAGACGGGTCTCGAAGTTGGAGAGCGGGGTCTCGCACTCCCAGCAGTAGGGGAGGACCTTGTAGCCCTCGTAGACCAGGCCCTTCTCCCACAGCTGCTTGAAGGCCCACAGCACGCTCTCCATGTAGGTGAGGTCGAGCGTCTTGTAGTCGTGGTCGAAGTCGACCCACCGGGCCTGGCGGGTGACGTAGGCCTTCCACTCCTCGGTGTAGCGCAGCACCGAGCACCGGCACGCCTCGTTGAAGCGGTCGATGCCGTAGGCGTTGATGGCCACGTGGCCGCTGATCCCCAGCTCCTTCTCGGCCTCCATCTCGGCCGGGAGGCCGTGGCAGTCCCAGCCGAAGCGGCGCTCCACCCGCCGGCCCCGCATGGTCTGGTACCGGGGGACGGCGTCCTTCACGTAGCCGGTGAGGAGGTGCCCGTAGTGGGGGAGGCCGTTGGCGAACGGGGGGCCGTCGTAGAAGACGAAGTCGTTGGTGCCCGCCGCCCGTCGCGCCACCGAAGCCCGGAAGGTGTCGTCGCCGGCCCAGAACGCCAGGACCCGCGCCTCGAGGGAGGGCAGGTCGGGCTGGCGGGGCACGTCCGGGTACGGCCGCATCGCCTCACTCTATGGAAGCGCGGCCGGGCCTCCGCCGGATTGCGGTCCCGGCGGGGCGGGGCCAAGCTGGCCCGATGCCCGACGACCCCTTCGACGTGGCCGATGACGGCTCGGTGGTGCTGCGCCTCCACGTGCAGCCCGGCGCCGGCCGCACCGCGGTGGTGGGCCGCCACGGCGACGCCTTGAAGGTGCGGGTGGCGGCCCCACCCGAGCGGGGCCGGGCCAACGACGCCTGCCTGGCCCTGGTGGCGTCCACCCTCGGGGTGGGCGCGGGGCAGGTGGAGCTGGTGAGCGGCCCGTCGAGCCGGGCCAAGCGGGTGCGGGTCACCGGCGTGGACGCCGCCGACGTGCGCCGGCTGCTGGGGTCGGCCCTGGCCGGCGGGTCCGACGCCGGCCCCACCGGGAATACCGGGCCCCGCCGCGGCGTTCGCTAGCCACTCACCCCGCGCAGGGGGTGATACCGTCCCCTGCCCCACGATCCCGGAGATCACACGGTTGCCCAGAGCCCCCAGAGCCGTCGACGCCGCCAAGGACCTCGCCAAGAAGGCGGCCCCCGCGGCCGAGAAGGCCAAGGCGAAGGCCACCAGGGCGTCCAAGGAGCCGGCGCCGGCCCCGCCCGCCGCCAAGGCGGCGCCGGCCAGGAAGGCCGCGCCCAGGATCAAGGCGCCGACCGACAAGTTCCTGCAGGAGCAGCTGGCCCTCCTGCAGGAGGAGCGGGCCACCTACGAGGAGCAGGCGGCCGTGCTCAAGGCCCAGGCCGACCAGATGGCCCAGGAGATGGAGCCGGGCGACATCCAGTTCGACGACGAGTCGGGCGAGGGGGGGACGGCCAACATCGACCGGGAGCGCGACCTGGCCCTGTCGGCGCAGGCCCGCCTGGCCGTGGACGAGATCGACCACGCCATCGCCAAGATCGGCGCCGGCACGTACGGCACCTGCGAGAGCTGCGGCCAGCCCATCCCCAAGGCCCGCCTCAAGGCCCTGCCCCAGGCCCGGCTCTGCGTGGCGTGCAAGAGCGGGGGCCTGTCCCGGCGCTGAGCCGGCCCCGGAGCCCCGCCCGGGGCCGGACGCGGCTGGTCCTCGGGGGCACGACGGCGGTGGTCGTGGTGGCGCTGGACCAGCTCACCAAGAGCTGGGCCCTGGCCGCCCTCGACGACGGGCCCACCCACCTGGTGTGGACGCTGCGGCTCAACCTGTCGTTCAACTCCGGCGCCGCCTTCGGGCTGGGCAGGGGGCTGGCGCCGTTCCTCGTGGCCGCCGGCGTGGTGATGGTGGTGCTCCTGGTGGGGCTGGGCCGCTCGGCCGGCACCACCGGGCCGGCGGCGGTGGCGCTCGGCCTGGTGCTCGGCGGTGCCATGGGGAACCTGGCCGACCGGCTGTTCCGCGACCACGGCGGGGCCGTCGTCGACTTCATCGACCTGCAGTGGTGGCCCGTGTTCAACCTGGCCGACGCCGCCATCACCTGCGGCGCGGTGGCGCTCGTGCTCACCGGGTCCCGGGTCGCCGACCGGGACGGGGACGCGCCGGGCGAGGTGGGGGAATGAGGGAGCTGGTGCCGGCCGCGCTGGGGGGCGAGCGGGTGGACCGGGTGGTGGCCATGCTCACCGGCCTGGCCCGCTCGGACGTGGCCCGCCTGGTGGAGGAGGGCGCGGTGCGGGTCGGGGGCCGGGCCGTGACGTCGCGCAGCCGGCGCCTGGTCGAGGGCGACGAGCTGGAGGTGGACGTGCCGGCCGCGGCCGGCGTGGCGGCGCTCGGCCCCGACCCGGCCGTGCCCGTCACCGAGGTCTACGCCGACGACCAGGTGGTGGTGGTCGACAAGGCCCCGGGCGTGGTGGTCCACCCAGGCGCCGGCCAGCCCGGCGCCACCCTCGTCCAGGGCCTGTTGGCCCGCTACCCCGACCTGGCCGGCGCCGGCCAGCCGGACCGGCCCGGCATCGTCCACCGCCTCGACAAGGGCACCTCGGGACTGCTGGTGGTGGCCCGCACCCCCGCCGCCTACACCTCCCTCGTGGCCCAGCTGGGCGAGCGGACGGTGGCGCGGACGTACCTGGCCCTGGTGCGGGGCCTGGTGGAGGCTCCGGCCGGGATGGTGGACGCGCCGGTGGGGCGGGGCGCGTCCGACCCGACCCGGATGACGGTGTCGGCCAGGGGCCGGTCGGCCCGCACCCGCTACGAGGTGCAGCAGCGGTTCGGCCGGCCGGCCGAGGCCACCCTGCTGGCCTGCTCCCTGGAGACGGGCCGCACCCACCAGATCAGGGTCCACCTGGCCGCCATCGGGCACCCGGTGCTGGGCGACGCCCGCTACGGCGGCGCCAAGGCGGCCCGGCTCTGCCCCCGCCCCTTCCTCCACGCCGCCAGCCTGGCCTTCGACCACCCGACCTCCGGCCGGCGCCTCACCTTCTCGTCCCCGCTGCCGGCCGACCTCCAGGCCGTCCTGGACGGCTTCGCCTGACCCCGGCCGGGCTGCGGTCAGGCCAGGGGCTGGACGGGGGCGTCGGCCGTGCCCCGGGCCGAGCGGACCATGTCGGCCAGCGTGAAGGAGTCGAGGTGGGAGCGCATGTGGCGGCCCACCTCGGCCCACACCGCCAGCAGCACGCACTGGCCCTCGTGGTCGCAGGCGCCGTCCTGGTGGGGCTGGCCGAAGTCGCCGGCGACGATGGGCCCGTCGACGGCGCTGACGATCTCGCCCAGGGTGATCTCCGCCGGGTCCCGGGCCAGCACGTAGCCACCGCCCACGCCCCGCTTGGACCGCACCAGGCCGGCGCCTTTCAGGGCCAGCAGGATCTGCTCCAGGTAGGGCTGGGGCAGGCCGGTGCGCTCGGCCACGTCGCGCACCGAGGTGGGATGGCCCGGCTCGGCGTGCAGGGCGAGCGAGAGCAGCGCCCGGCTCGCGTAGTCGCCCCTCGTCGAGACCTTCACTAGGCCCCATGCTACGGCCGCCCGGGCCCTTCACGGTGGGTCCGTCCGAAGGGGGCGGGACCGGACGTAACGTCTCCGCATGCTCCAGACCCGCCCCCAGCCGGTGGTACCGGAGTACGGGGGCGCGTGCGTTGCGTCCATCGTCCCGTCCCTCCTGGCCCCGTCGTCCGATGCCCGGGCCTGGATGCCGGCGGCGGCGCGGGAGGCGACCCAGGTCGTGCTGCTGGTGCTGGACGGTCTGGGCTGGGAGCAGCTGCGGGAGCGGTGCCACCTGGCCCCGGCCCTGGCCGGCATGGACGGGGGGCCGATCACCTCGGTGGCGCCCACCACCACCGCCACCGCCCTCACCTCCATCAGCACCGGCCTGGCCCCGGCCGAGCACGGCGTGGTGGGGTACCGGGTCCGGGTGGGCGAGCGTGACGTGCTCAACGTCCTGCGCTGGCAGACGGCCGGGGGCGACGCCCGCCAGACCGTCGATCCCGCGACGTTCCAGCCGCGGCCGGCCTTCGGGGCCACCTCGCCGCCGGTCGTCACCCGGGCCGAGTTCGCGGCCACCGGCTTCACCCTCGCCCACCTGGCCGGGGCCCGCCTGCACGGGTGGCGGCTGCCGTCGGCCCTGGTCGTGGAGGTCCGCCGCCTGCTCCACGCCGGCGAGCCGTTCGTCTACGCCTACTACGACGGGATCGACAAGGTCGCCCACGACCGGGGCTTCGGCGAGTACTACGACGCCGAGCTGGCCTTCGTCGACCAGCTGGTGGCGGCGCTGGTGGCCACGCTCCCGGCGGGGGCGGCCCTGGTGGTCACGTCCGACCACGGCCAGGTCCAGGTGGGCAGGTCGGGGATCCCCATCGACGCCTCGCTGATGGCCGACGTCGACCTCCTCAGCGGCGAGGCGCGGTTCCGCTGGCTCCACGCCCGCCCCGGCACGGCCCGCCGCCTGGCCGAGGCCGCCCACCGGGCGTACGACGAGGTGGCCTGGGTGCGCACGCGCCAGGAGATCGTGGAGGAGGGGTGGCTCGGGGGCAGCCCCGGGCCCGAGGTGGAACGCCGCCTGGGCGACGTGGCCCTGGTCCCGTTCGCGCCGGTCGCCTTCCTCGACCCGGCCGACGTGGGCGAGTCCAGGCTGGTGTGCCGGCACGGGTCGCTGACGTCGGCCGAGGCGGTGGTCCCCCTGCTGGTGCAGTCGTCCCCGTCCGGGGGAGGATGAGCCCCATGCCCTCCACCGAGCCCCCCGTCCCCCCGCCCGACGCCGCGCCCGTCGTGGTCGACGCCGACGTGGCCCCGGTGGAGGCCGCCGGCCGCGACGAGACGGTGGAGCATCCGGCCAAGGTGATGCGGATCGGCTCGATGATCAAGCAGCTGCTGGAGGAGGTGCGCCAGGCCCCGCTGGACGAGCCCGGCCGGGCCCGGCTGCGGGAGATCTACACGACGTCGGTGCGGGAGCTGGCCGACGCCATGTCGTCGGACCTGCGGGACGAGCTGGCCCGGGTGACCCTGCCGTTCGCCGAGGCCGATTCGCCCACCGAGCCGGAGCTGCGCATCGCCCAGGCCCAGCTGGTGGGCTGGCTGGACGGGCTGTTCCACGGCATCCAGGCCACCGTGTTCGCCCAGCAGATGGCCCAGCGGGCCCAGATCGAGCAGCAGCGGGGCCTGCCCCGGGCCGCGGCCGAGGAGGGCCTGCCCCCCGCCCGGCCGCCCGGGTACCTGTAGGAGGCGACCCGGCCCGACCACTTGTGGCCGGGCCCGTCCGGCACTACCCTCCGAATCACACCCATGTAGTTTCTCCCCAGCTCTTCAACAGGGCTGGGGACAAAGGTCCGTCAGGAGGGGCCGAGCGGTGGCAAGCTCCTTTTCCCACCTCCACGTCCACACCGAGTTCTCGATGCTGGACGGCGCGGCCCGGGTGAAGGAGGTCATCGCGGCCGCCGCCGCCGACGGCCAGCCCGCCCTCGGGATCACCGACCACGGCAACATGTACGGCGTCCTCGACTTCTACCGGGAGTGCCGGGCCGCCGGGGTCACGCCGGTCATCGGCACCGAGGCCTACATGGCGGGGGAGAGCCGCCACGAGCGCCCGGTGCGGCGGGGCCGCATCGACGACACCGGCGGCGACGGCGACGAGGGCGAGAAGCTCTACTACCACCTCACCCTGCTGGCCGAGACCACGGCCGGCTACAAGAACCTCCTCAAGCTCTCCAGCGCCGCCTACCTGGAGGGCTACTACTACAAGCCCCGGCTCGACTGGGAGCTGCTGGCCCGCCACAGCGAGGGGGTCATCGCCACCACCGGGTGCCTGGGCGGCGTCGTCCTCCAGGCCCTGCTGCGCGGCGACGAGGAGCGGGCCACCGAGCTGGCCGCCCGCCTCCAGGAGATCTTCGGCAGGGACAACCTGTTCGTCGAGCTGCAGGACCACGGGCTGGCCAAGCAGCACGCCACCAACCCCCAGCTGGTGGGGATCGCCCGCCGCATCGGCGCCCCCCTCCTCGCCACCAACGACAGCCACTACACGTCCCGGGAGGACGCGGTGGCCCACGACGCCCTGCTGTGCGTGCAGACCGGGGCCACCCTGGCCGACGAGAAGCGCTTCCGGTTCGAGGGTGACGAGCACTACCTCAAGAGCGCGGCCGAGATGCGGTCCCTGTTCGCCGAGCTGCCCGAGGCGTGCGACAACACGCTGTGGATCGCGGAGCGGGCCCGGGTCGAGATCGAGTTCGGCCAGCCCAAGCTCCCCCGCTTCCCCCTGCCCGAGGGCTTCGCCGACGACGACGCCTACCTGCGCCACCTCACCTACGGGGGGGCCAGGGAGCGTTACGGCGCCGAGGTGCCGGCGGCGGTGTGCCAGCGCATCGACGACGAGCTGTCGGTCATCTCGTCCATGGGGTTCTCGGCCTACTTCCTCGTGGTCTGGGACCTCATCCGCCACGCCCGGGAGCGCAGGATCCGGGTGGGTCCCGGGCGGGGCTCGGCCGCAGGCTGCTGCGTGGCCTACTGCCTGCGCATCGTCGACCTCGACCCCATCCGCTACGACCTGCTGTTCGAGCGCTTCCTGAACCCGGGCCGCAAGCAGATGCCCGACATCGACATGGACTTCGACGAGCGCTACCGCGGCGAGATGATCCGCTACGCGGCCGAGCGCTACGGGCCCGACCACGTGGCCAACGTGGTGACGTTCTCCACCATCAAGGCCCGGGCCGCGGTGCGGGACGCGGCCCGCGTCCTCGGCTATCCCTACATCGTGGGCGACAAGGTGGCCAAGGCCATGCCGCCCCTGATCATGGGCCGGGACACGCCGCTGGCGGCCTGCCTGGAGCCGCTGGCGGGCCACGCCGACGGCTACAAGATGGCGGCCGACCTGCGGGCCATGTACGACGCCGACCCCGACGCCCGCAAGGTCATCGAGGTGGCCCGCGGCCTCGAGGGCCTGCGCCGCCAGGACGGCATCCACGCCGCGGCCGTGGTGATCACCGACGAGCCCCTCACCGAGTACCTGCCCATCCAGCGCAAGCCGGAGCCGGGCGGCGACCCGAACGACGCACCCGTCGTGACCCAGTACGAGATGCACGGGGTCGAGTCCCTCGGCCTGCTGAAGATGGACTTCCTCGGCCTGCGGAACCTGAGCGTGATCGAGCGGGCCCTCGACATCGTCCACGAGACCACCGGGAGCCGCCCCGACATCGACGCCATCCCCCTCGACGACGACCCCACGCTGGCCATGCTGCGCGAGGGCCGCTCCATCGGGGTGTTCCAGCTGGAGGGCGGCCCCATGCGCGCCCTCATGCGCTCGCTGGCCCCCACGTCCTTCGACGACGTGGCCGCCCTCGTGGCCCTCTACCGGCCCGGGCCCATGGCGGCCAACATGCACAACGACTACGCCGACCGCAAGAACGGCCGCAAGCCGGTCACGTGCCTCCACCCCGAGCTGGAGGAGATGCTGGCCGACACCCAGGGACTGATGATCTACCAGGAGCAGGTGATGCGCGTGGCCCAGCGCTTCGCCGGCTACTCGCTGGAGGAGGCCGACAACCTCCGCAAGGCGTGCGGCAAGAAGATCCGGGCCCTCATCGCCGAGGAGCGGGAGAAGTTCGTCGCCGGCTGCGCCACCAAGGGGTACGGCGCCGAGCTGGGCACCAGGCTGTTCGACGTCATCGAGCCCTTCGCCGATTACGCCTTCAACAAGAGCCACTCCTACGGCTACGGGCTCGTCGCCTACCAGACGGCCTGGCTCAAGGCCCACCACCCGGTGGCGTACCTGGCCGCCCTGCTCACGTCGGTGAAGGACGACAAGGACAAGACGGCGGTCTACCTGTCCGAGTGCCGGGCCATGGGGATCCAGGTGCTCGTGCCCGACGTGAACCTGTCCGCCTCGGACTTCACGGCCCGGGGCGACGCCATCCCCTTCGGGCTGTCGGCCATCCGCAACGTGGGCGAGGGCCTGGTGGAGCGCATCGTGGCCGAGCGGGAGGCCAACGGGCCCTTCACCGACTTCTACGACTTCTGCGAGCGGGTCGACCCCATGGTCCTCAACAAGCGGTCGGTGGAGTCGCTCGTGAAGGCCGGCGCCTTCGACGCCCTGGGCCATCCCCGCAAGGGGCTGTGCCTGGTGTTCGAGCAGGTGATCGACCGCACCCTGGCCCGCCGGCGGGAGCGGGAGCTGGGGGTGATGAGCCTGTTCTCGTTCGACGGCGGCCTGGGCGACGACCCGTCCGCCGGCGTGGGCTTCGACGACAGCCGGGTACCCATCCCCGACACCGAGTTCGACAAGTCCCAGCGGCTGGCGTTCGAGAAGGAGATGCTCGGCCTCTACATCAGCGACCACCCCCTGCTGGGGATGGAGGCCGGCCTGCGCCGCCATGCCGACGCCACCATCGCCGAGCTGCGCGACCTGCGTGACGGCGAGGTCCGCTGCGTGGGCGGCGTGGTCACCAACCTGAACCGCAAGTACACGAAGAAGGGCGACCTGATGGCCACCTTCTTCCTCGAGGACCTGGCCTCGGCCATCGAGTGCTGGGTGTTCCCCCGGGTCATGCAGGAGTACGGCTACCAGCTGGTGGACGACGCCGTGGTGTGCGTGAAGGCCCGCCTCGACATGCGCGAGGACCAGGCCAAGATCATCTGCCTGGAGGTGAGCCGGCCCGAGCTGGCGGCCGACGGTGCCGGTGCGCCGGTGCGCATCGGCCTCCCGCTCAACGGCCTCACCGAGACGCGGGTGGGCCGGCTCAAGGAGCTGCTGGTCGAGCATCCCGGGTCGTCACCGGTGTTCCTCCACGTCGGGGAGAAGGTCCTCCGCCTCACCGACGAGTTCCGGGTCGACGACGGCAACGGCCTGCTGGCCGCCGTCCGCGAGCTCCTCGGGCCCAACTCGGTGGTGACCACCGGCTCGTAGGTCCCGGCGGTAGTGCCGGCGCTTTTTCCCGTCCATCGGGGGAGCCACTAGGCTGTGGACCGACATCACCGAGCTCTCCCGGGAGATTGGGCAAGCATGGCGATCCAGGTCGAGACGAAGGACTGCACGGCGCTCTCGGACGCCGAGATGGGCGAGATGGCGGACATCTGCGCCGACGGCCCCGCGGGGTACGACGTGGGCCTGCTGTCCAAGCAGCGCGAGGAATGGGTGCTGGTCACTCAGGCCCGCGACAACGCCAAGTTGTGCGGGTACTCGTTCTGCACCCTGGAGCGCATCGGGGGCACCCCCTGCCTCCTCATCGGCCTGGCGTCGGTGAAGCGGGGCGCCAAGCGCGACACCGTCCTCCGGGCCCTCATGGCCGACCAGTACCGCCGGGCCCTCCTCGCCTTCCCCGACGAGGACGTCCTCGTCGGCACCAAGTTCATCGACCCGGCCGGCTTCCAGGCCTTCCGCGGCCTCGACGACATCGTCCCCCGCCCCGGCCACCGGGCCACGGGCGAGGAGCGGGCGTGGGGCCGGCGCCTGGCCAAGCGGTTCGGAGCCGAGGGCCGCATCGACGACCGCAGCTTCGTGGTGCAGGGCGACGGCGACGTCTGCGGCGCCCTCGACCACGAGGCCCTCAAGGACGACGCCGACCCGGAGATCGCCGCCTTCTTCACC
>JBQTJJ010000075.1:0-13023 GCA_052387235.1 Actinomycetota bacterium | reverse complement strand
GCGACGGCGTGGACGGCCTCGTCACCATCACCGGGGGCAAGGCCACGACCTTCCGGCTCATGGCCGAGGAGACGGTGGACCTGGTGTGCCGGCGCCTGGGCCGGGGCGGCCCGTGCCGCACCGCCGTGGAGCCCCTGCCCGGCTCCGAGGAGGGCCGCTACTACGACCTGCAGGCCCGGCTGGCGGCCCGGGAGGAGCACCTGCTCGACGACCAGGTGGTGTGCGAGTGCGAGCTGGTCTCGAGGCGGAAGCTGGAGGAGGCGCTGGCCCGCCGTCCCACGGCCAACATCGACGACATCCGGCGCGCCCTCCGCCTCGGCATGGGCCCGTGCCAGGGCGGGTTCTGCACCTTCCGGGCCACCGGGATCCTCCACCGTTGCGAGCGGCTCGACCAGGAGACGGCCAACCGGGCCCTGCTCGACTTCCTGCAGGAACGGTGGAAGGGCGTGGCGCCCGTGCTCTGGGGCGACCAGCTGCGCCAGGCCCGGCTCGACGACGCGATCTACCGCGGCCTGCTCGACGTCGAGCACCTCCCCGTCCCCGCGCCGGCAGGGGAGCGGGCGTGACCCCGGAGCGGGGGCGGTCGCCGGGGGAGACGGGGGTGGTGGGCGCCGGCGTGGCCGGCCTGGTGGCGGCGCTGCGGCTGGCCGAGTCCGGCCGCAGGGTCCGGGTGCTGGCCAAGGGCGTGGGGTCGACGCACGTGCACGGCGGGACCGTCGACGTGCTGGGCTACGCCCCGGGGCCGGTCGCGAGCCCGGCCGCCGCCTTCCCGTCCTTCCTGGCCGCCCACGCCGACCACCCCTACGCCCGGGTGGGTGCGCCGGCGGTGGCCGAGGCCCTCGCCTGGTGCAAGGGCCGGCTCGGGACGCTCCGCTACGTGGGGGACCTCGGCCGCAACTTCTTCCTCCCCACCGCCCTCGGCGTGCCCAAGCCGACGGCCCTGGCCCCGATGACCATGGCCGCGGGGGACGTGACGCCCGGCGGCTCGGTGGTGGTGGTGGGCCTTCCCTCGCTCAAGGACTTCTATCCGGCGCTGGTGGCCGGGAACCTTCCGCTGGCGCAGGTGCCGGGCGGGCGGCCGGTCCTGTGCCGGTCCGTGGAGCTCGACGGCCTCGCTGTCGACCGGGCCGACGTGGGACCGCTGGCCTACGCCCGCCGCTTCGACGAGCCCGGGTTCCGTGCCGCCGTGGCCGACGCGCTCGCACCCCGGCTCGGCCCCGAGGACATCGTGGCCCTGCCGGCCGTCCTCGGACTCGCCGACCCGGAGCAGGCGTGGGAGGAGCTCGAAGCGCGCCTCGAGCGGCCGGTGTTCGAGATCTGCACGCTGCCGCCCTCGGTGCCGGGCCTGCGGCTGTTCCGGGCCCTGGTGGGGGCGGTGCGGGCGGCGGGGGGTCGTGTCGTCCTGGGCGCCGAGGTGGTCGGCGCCATCGCCGACGGGCGCCGGGTCGCGGCCGTCGTGGTCCGGACCGCCAACGGGCCCAGGCGGTACCCGGTCGACGCCATGGTCCTGGCGTCGGGCGGGTGGGCGTCGGGGGGCATCGAGATGGACTCGACCCGGGCGGTGCGGGAGACGGTGCTGGGCCTGCCGGTGGCCGGCGTGGCCGGGGACCACCCGCCCTTCCCGCCCCGGTACCTCGACGAGCAGCCGCTCGGCCGGGCCGGCGTGGCCGTCGACGGCGCGCTGCGCCCCGTCGGTGGGGACGGCTCCCCCCTCTACACCAACGTCCGGGTGGCCGGCGCCACGGTGGCCGGCGCCGACCCGATGAGCGAGAAGTCCGGGGCCGGCGTGAGCGTGGCCACCGGCTATGCCGCCGCCGGCTCGATCCTGGCCGAGGAGGCAGCGTGACCGGCCCGGGAGGACGGTCGATGCGACACTCGCTGGCGCACCCTCACGAAGGGATGGTGCACCAGTGACCGACCTCGACGTGCCGGCGCCCGCTCCGTCGCTGCTCGACGAGGTGCGGGCCTCGCTCGACCGCTGCGTGAAGTGCACGATCTGCGAGACGGCCTGCCCGGTGGCGCAGGTCACGCCCCTCTTCCCCGGCCCGAAGTACGAGGGCCCGCAGGCCGAGCGGTTCCGGCTGCCGGACGTGACGGCCGACCGGTCGGTGGACTGGTGCTCGGGCTGCGGGATCTGCACCCAGGTCTGCCCCCAGGGGGTGAAGGTGGCCGAGCTCAACTCCCGGGCCCGCGCCCGCTACAAGGCCGAGCACGGGGTGCGGCTCCGCGACCGGCTCATCGCCCGCCCCGACCTGATGGGCCGGCTCGGGGCCCCGGTCGCCCCGCTGGTCAACGCCGCGCTGCGCAACCGCCCGGCCCGCCGCCTGCTCGAGGCGGCGGTGGGCATCTCCCGGTCGGCACCGCTGCCGACCCTGGCCCCGCGCTCGTTCCGGTCCTGGTCCGAGGGTCGGGCCGATCGGCTGGCCCGGAGCCGCTCGGGCCGGACGGTCGTCTACTTCTCCGGGTGCAGCACCACCTGGTTCGAACCCGACCTGGGCCGCAGGACGGTGGCCGTCCTGGCCCGCAACGGGATCGGGGTCCGGGTCCCGCGCCAGCAGTGCTGCGGCCTGCCCCTCCAGTCCAACGGCCTGTTCGACGGCGCCCGCCGGGCCCTGCGCCGCCTCGCCCGCGACCTCGACGCGCCGGGCACGGCCGACGACGTCGTGGCCACCTCCACCAGCTGCGGTCTGATGCTCAAGCACGAGGGGCGGGAGGTGCTCGGGCTCCTGCAGGATGCCGTCCTCGAGGAGGTGGGGGGGCGCACGTACGACATCTGCGAGTACCTGCTCGACCTGCACGCGGCCGGCCTGCTCGACCTCGACCTGGCGCCGGTGGACCGCACGGTGCTGTACCACGGCCCGTGCCAGCTTCGGGGCCACGGGATCGGCACACCGGCCATGGACCTGCTGGCCCTGGTCCCGGGGCTGAAGGTCGTGGAGAGCGAGGCCGACTGCTGCGGCATGGCCGGGACGTACGGGCTCAAGCGGGAGAAGCGCCACGTCGCCATGGCCGTCGGAGCCGGGTTGTTCGACCAGGTGCGCGACTCGGGCGCCGACGCCGTGGTCTGCGACAGCGAGACCTGCCGGTGGCAGATCGCGGCCGCCACCGGCCGGCCGGCCGTGCACCCGGTCGAGATCCTGTTCGAGGCCTACGGCCTGGAGCCGTGAGCCCCTCCGCCCCGCCCGCCGGCGACGGCACTGTCGGCATCGTGCTGGTGTCGCACAGCGCCGCCCTGGCGCGGGGGGTGGCGGAGCTGGCCCGCGAGGTGGCCGGGCCGGGAGTGGTCATCGTGGAGGCGGGAGGCGTCGCGGGCGGGGACGGGGACGTCCTCGGGACCGATGCCGTCCGGGTGGCGGTCGCCCTGGACGCCGCCGCGTCCAGCGCCGGCGTGCTCGTGATCATGGATCTCGGGAGCGCCGTCCTCAGCGCCGAGCTGGCGCTGGAGATGGTGGACCCCGCCCTCCGGGACCGGGTGGTGCTGTGCGATGCCCCCCTGGTGGAGGGGGCGGTGAGCGCGGCGGTGGCGGCACGCCTCGGACGACCGCTGGCCGAGGTGGCGGCCGAGGCCCGGCGCGGCGTGGAGGCCAAGCGGGCCCAGCTCGGCGGTCCGGAGCCCGAGCCGGAGCCGGGCGCCGGCGCCCGCGGGGAGACGGGCGCCGCCGGCGGCACCGGCGCCGAGGTCACGATCGTGGTGGACCTGCCCCACGGGCTCCACGCCCGCCCCGCCGCCCGCCTGGTCGCGGCCCTGGGGCCATTCGACGCGGGCGTGGCCATCAGCAACGCCAGCACGGGGAAGGGACCGGTGGACGGCCGGAGCCTCAACGGCCTGGCCCTGCTCGGTGCCCGCCGGGGCCACGAGCTGGTGGTGCGGGCCAGCGGTCCCGACGCCCCCCTCGCCCTCGACGCGGTGGTGGCCCTGGCCGGGGCCGGGTTCGGGGAGGCCGGAGCCGAGCCCGCCCTCAGGCCGCCGCCGCCGGCGCCGCCCGCCGGAGCCGGACCCGGCTCGCTGACCGGCCTGGCGGCGTCGCCCGGCATCGCGGTGGGCCCGGCCCGGCACCTGCGCAGGCCGGCCCCGAAGGTGCCCACCGGGCGGGTGGCCACCGCCGCCGAGGAGTGGACCGCCTTCGAGCACGCCCTCGACGCCACGCGCGCCGACCTGCGGACCGCCCGGCGGGCGGTGGGCGGCGCCACCGGCGGCGGGGATGCGGCCGCCCTGTTCGACGCCCACCTGCTGTTCCTCGACGACGAGGCCCTCCTGGGGCCCACCCGCCGCCAGGTGTTCGGGGCCGGCGCCAACGCGGCCGAGGCCTGGCAGGGGGCGGTTGCGGCGGTGGCCGGCGCCTACCGCGACCTCGACGACCCCTACCTCCGGGCCCGCGGCGCCGACGTGCACGAGGTGGGCGACCGCGTCCTCGGCCACCTGCTGGGCGAGGGGTCCCCGGTCCCCGTGCTCGCGGGGGCCGGCGTGGTGGTGGCCGCCGCCGCGTCGCCGCGCGACCTGGCCGCCCTCGACCCCGCCCTCGTGCGCGGGCTGGCCACCGCCGGCGGCGGGCCGCTGGACCACGGTGCCATCCTGGCCCGGGCCCTCGGGATCCCCGCCGTGGTGGGGCTCGGGGAGTCGGTCCTCGCCGTGCCCGAGGGCGCCCTCGTGGTGCTCGACGGCGACGAGGGCGTCCTCCGGGTCGATCCCGGCCCCGAGGTGGAGGCCCGCTTCCGGGCCCGCCGGGCCGAGGCGGACCGCCGGGCCGAGCACGCCCGGGCCGCCGCCGCCGCACCGGCCGTCACCAGCGACGGTCGCCGGGTGCTGGTGGCGGCCAACATCGCCGGTCCGGCCGAGATCACCGCGGCCCTGGCCGCCGGCGCCGACGGTGTCGGCCTCGTGCGCACGGAGTTCCTCTTCCTCGACCGGGACGAGGCGCCGGGAGAGGAGGAGCAGGCGGCGGCGTACGCGGCCATGGCCGCGCACCTCGGGGGCCGGCCCCTGGTGGTGCGCACCCTCGACGCCGGCGCCGACAAGGACCTGCGGTGGCTGGGTGGCCGGGAGCCCGAGGCCAACCCGGCCCTCGGGGTGCGGGGGCTGCGGCTGGGGCTGGCCCGGCCCGATCTGCTGGCCACACAGCTGCGGGCGGTGGTGCGGGCGGCGGCCGGCTTCCCCGGCATCCGGCTGATGTTCCCGATGGTCACCACCGCGGACGAGCTCCGCCGGGCCCGGGCCCTGCTGGCCCAGGTCACCGCCGATCTGGGAGGGGCGGGGATCGCCGTGCCCGATCGGCTCGAGGTCGGGATCATGGTGGAGGTGCCCGCCGCCGCCCTGGCCGCCGCCCACCTCGCCGCCGAGGCCGCCTTCTTCTCCATCGGGACGAACGACCTCACCCAGTACGCGCTGGCCGCCGACCGCGGGAACCCGGCGGTGGCACCGCTGGCCGACGGCCTGCACCCCGCCGTGCTGCGGCTCGTGGAGCTGGTGGTGGCGGCCGGCGCCGGCGCCGGCCGGCCGGTGGCGGTGTGTGGGGCCCTGGCCGCCGACCCCGCCGCCGTCGCGGTCCTCGTGGGCCTCGGGGTGGGCGAGCTGTCCGTGCCGCCGGCGGCCGTGCCCGCCGTGAAGGAGGCGGTCCGCCACCTGGACGCCGGGAGGGCGGCGGACCTGGCCCGGCGGGCGCTGGCGGTGGGGTCGGCCGCTGAGGTGCGGGCCCTCGCCGCGTCGACGCCGGAGTGAGGCCTATCGGGCCAGCAGGTGCAGGGCGCGCGCCAGTGCCAGCCTGGGGCTGAACGACGCCTGGCGCTCCGCCGTCACCTCGATCGGCACCTCGTACCGGGCCAGCGCCTCGAGCAGGCGGGGGTCACGGCGCAGGGCGCCTTCGAACAGGTACAGCCGCCTGGGATAGGCGAATTGGGCCCGGTAGCCGTGCTGGCCGGGGATCACCTTGCCCCAGAGCGACACTTCGCCCACCACCATGCGGCTCAGGCCGAACAGGGGTTGGCCCCGCAGGTGCTCGAGGCTGCGGGCCGCGTACAGCCCGCACGTGCAGCCCTCCGACGGCGCGGGATGTGGGTCGGGGGAGAAGCCGCTGACCAGCTGGTAGCGCCACTCGGAACGGTCGACGTTGTCGAACCGGCACCGGGCCTCCAACGCCTGGCCGGGCTGCCAGCCCTGGTGACGTCCGGTGAGCGACTGCAGGCGGCGGTCGGCGCTGCCGACCCGCCAGTACCGCCAGGCCGCGATCGGCTCGATGGCGTCGGGTACCGAGAATTCCGTCATCTCGTCCCCGGCACCGATCGTCCCCCCGGGGAGGCCACGGCTAGCCCGTCCTCGCCGGCTCGCGGACGGGGGTGGGCGCCGGCACCGGGGTGGTGGCGGGACGGCGCACCGGCTCCTGTACGGGCTCGACGACGATGGCCGGCTCTTCCTTGCCGATTCGCATGGGCTGCCTTTCGAGGGGGGTGGAGCACCCGGGGGATGCGAAATCGTATCGGCACCCCCCGGGACGGGGTCAAGACCGAACCGCGGGCACCTCGGTACCATGGGCCCCGAGAGCTGCGACCCGACGGGCCGGAGCGGGGTCCGCTCCGTGCCCGCCACAGGTATGGAGGTGTCGTTTCGTGTCGCCATCGAGTCGGCGTGGCGCAACGGTGCCGGTCGGTGGACCCCTCGTGCCCGCCGGCAACGCCGCCTACGGCCTGTGGGCCGAGGTCGCCCGGGCCCGCCGCTTGGCCGAGACGGGGGCCAGGCAGCAGGAGGCCGTGGCCGAGCTGGGCAACCTGGCCCTGTCCCGGGTCGACCTCGACGTCCTCATGGCGTCGGCGGTGCGGGCCGTCACGCGCTGCCTGCGCACCGAGTACGCCTCGGTGCTCGAGCTCCGGCCCGGCGGCGAGGAGCTGCTGGTGCGGGCCGGCCAGGGCTGGAGGGACGAGGTGGTCGGTGCCACCACCGTGCCCACCGGCTCGGGCTCCCATGCCGGCTACGCCCTCGAGGTGGGCGAACCCGTCGTCTTCGACGACGCCGGGCTCGAGACCCGGTTCAGCCTCCCTCCGCTGCTGGCCGAGCACGCCGTGGTCAGCGGGGCGGCCGTGATCATCAGCCTCGAGGGCGAGCCGTTCGGCGTGCTCAGCACCCATGCCGTCAGTCGCCGGGCGTTCAGCGCCGAGGAGGTCCACTTCCTGCAGTCGGTCGCCAACGTGGTGGCCATGGCCATCGTCCGCGAGCGCAAGGACTCGCTGCAGGAGCACGTCGGTCGCCAGGACCGGCTGGCCGCCATCGGGCAGTTCGCGGCCGGGATGGCCCACGACTTCAACAACCTGGTCACCGTGATCCGACTCCACGCCGAGCTGCTCGGCCGCCGGCCCGGGCTCGACGCCGACACCCTCCGCGAGGTGGCCCAGATCAGGGAGCAGGCCGAGCAGGCCGCCGCCATGGTGTGGCAGGTCCTCGAGTTCGCCCACAGGGACCCGATCACCCGCGCCGTCGTGGACCTCGACCCGTTCTGCCGGGAGCTGCTCCCCGTCCTCCGCCGGCTGTGCCCCCCGGCAGTGGATGTCCGGTTGGGGACCGACGGTGGCGACCACAGGGTCCTGGGCGACACCGGGCGGCTGCAGCAGGTCCTGCTCAACCTGGCCACCAACGCCAGGGATGCCATGCCCGACGGTGGCCGGCTCGACCTGACCTTGTCCCGGGTCGAGGTGGAGCCGGGGCCGGCGACGCCGCTGCCGGGCATGACGCTGGGGCCATGGGTGCGGGTCGGGGTCTCCGACACCGGTTCCGGCATCCCCCCCGAGGCCGTCTCGCGGGTCTTCGAGCCGTTCTTCTCGACCAAGGAGCCGGGGCGGGGCACCGGGTTGGGCCTGGCCCAGGTCTACGGCCTCGTGCTCCAGCACGAGGGTCGGGTCGACCTGCAGACCGTGGTGGGACGGGGCACCACCGTGACCGTGTGGCTGCCCGCCGCCCCCGACCCCCCGCCCCGCCGACCGCCGCCGGGGGGCTGACCGGTCGGGCCTACGGTGCGGTCATGAGCGAGCTGGCCGACCTGCTCCACCGGGCCGCGGCCGCCGCGGCCGGGTACCGGGAGTCCCTCGCCGAGCGCCCGGTGCCGGCGCCGGCCGGCCTCGACGAGCTGCGGGCCGCGCTGGGCGGGCCCCTGCCGGCCCGCCCCGTCCCGCCCCTGCAGGTGCTGGACGAGCTGGTGGCCGGCGCCGTTCCGGGCCTGGTGGCCACGGCCGGCCCCCGCTACTTCGGCTTCGTGATCGGCGGGTCCCTCGACGCCGCCACCGCCGCCGACGTGGTTGCCACCGGTTGGGACCAGTGCGCCTTCAACCCCGTGCTCTCGCCCGCTGCGGCCGTGGTCGAGGAAGTGGCCGGGAGCTGGCTCAAGGAGCTTCTCGGGATCCCCCCCACCGCCTCGGTGGGCTTCGTCACCGGGGGCCAGGCCGCCAACACGGTGGGCCTGGCCGCCGCCCGCCACGCCGTGCTGGCCGGCGCCGGCTGGGACGTGGAGGTGCAGGGCCTGGCGGGTGGCCCCCGCCTCCGGGTGGTGGCGGGGGCCGAGCGCCACGCCACCATCGACCGGTCGCTGCGGCTCCTGGGGCTGGGCACGGCGGTCGTCGAGCCGGTGGCCGCCGGGCCCCAGGGCGCCATCGACGTGGCTGATCTCGAGCGGGTGCTGGCCGGGTCGGTGCCGGCGCCCACCGTGGTGTGCCTCCAGGCCGGCAACGTGAACACCGGCGCGTGCGACGACCTCCGGGCCGCCTGCGCCGTGGCCCGCCGCCACGGTGCCTGGGTGCACGTGGACGGCGCCTTCGGGCTGTGGGCCGCCGCCTCGCCCGCCACCCGCCACCTGGTCGACGGGATCGAGCTGGCCGACTCGTGGGCCTGCGACGGCCACAAGTGGCTGAACGTCCCCTACGACTCGGGGTACGTCTTCTGCGCCCGGCCCGCCGTGCACGCCGCCGCCGTCTCGTACACCGCGGCGTACCTGGTGGGGTCGGACGGGGCGTCGGGGTTGGCCGACAACACCCTGGAGTCGTCGCGACGGGCCCGCGGCTTCGCCACGTGGGCCGCGGTGCGCCAGCTGGGGCGCGACGGCGTGGCCGACCTGGTGGAGCGGTGCTGCCGGCTGGCCCGGCGCTTCGCCTCCGGGCTGGAGGCGGGTGGGCTGAGGATCGCCAACGACGTGGTGCTCAACCAGGTTCTGGTCGACGCCGGGGACGCCGCCCGGACCGAGGCGCTGCTGGCCGGCATCCAGCGGGACGGGACGTGCTGGATGGGCGGCACGACCTGGCGGGGCCGGCGCCTGCTGCGCATCTCGGTGTCGAACTGGTCCACCACCGACGCCGACGTCGACCGGTCGGTGCAGGCGGTGCTGCGGGTCGCAGCCGGCAGCTGAGGGCGGCGCCCGGCCGGAGGGGCCGAAGGTCCCGCCGGTGGTGGCCGGCCGGCCCTGTGCGCAGCGCCGCCCGGGTCGCAGAGTTGGCGCATGGCGACGAGCAGTCCCTGATGGTCTCGATCGAGCGGCTGAGGGGCCGGGGCCTGCCGCCCGGCCCGGGAAGGGAGGGGTGACGGTGGAACCTGTCACGGAGGCGGCGACCCTGGAGGACCTGCCACCCGAGGAGTGCCTGGGGCTGCTCCGGGCCCACGAGGTGGGCCGGTTGGCCGTGGGCGTGCCCGGCGAGGCGCCGCTGGTGCTGCCGGTGAACTACGTGGTGGACGGCGAGACGGTCGTGTTCCGGTCCGGGCCGGGATCGAAGCTGCGGGCCATGCGGGGCACGCCTGTGAGCTTCCAGCTCGACCAGATCGACCCGGTGCACCACACCGGCTGGAGCGTGCTCCTGCGGGGCCGGGCCTATGAGACGACGCGCTGGGAGACCGGGCACCTCGACGTCGAGCCGTGGGTCCCGGAGGGCAGGGACCACTGGATCCGCGTCGTCCCCGACGACATCTCGGGTCGCCGCATCCGGGCGCCCGAGAGGTTCGTCGACCTCGGCGGCTACCTGTGACCTGAGCCGGGGTGGGGGACGGGCCCGAAGCGCCGGCCGCTCAGCTCCCGGGCCGCGATCTTGAGCCAGTACGGCCTGTGGCCCGGCGCGCGCGGCTCCACCGGGAGGTGACGGAGGCTCTCGGAGTACTCGTCGATGGAGTCGGAGATGTCGAAGGCCGGGCCCTGGGCCAGGACGCTCCACCCCCACGCCCCGTCGGGGTCGGCGTCGTCGATCTCGAACGCCACCATGGTGAGGGGCGTGTCCTCGAGCTTGGCGCCGGGGCCGGTGCGGACGACGATGCTCGGCTCCACGAACACGTAGTTCACCGGCAGGATCACGGGCCAGCCGCCGGACACGAACGCGATCCGCCCGAACCGGCGGCCGGCCAGCAGGGCCAGGCACTCCTCGTCGGCCAGGACCTCGAGTCCCTGCTCCGTCATCGCCGCTCCCCTCCGCTCACGTGGCCGCCGTCCGGTCCTGGGGCACCCGCCACTCCAGCTCACTGCCCTGGTGCTCGCCGGCGCGCAGCTCGAGCGTGCCGCCGAGGCGCTCCGCCCGCCGGGCCATGTTCCGCAGGCCCAGGCCGCCGTCCTCGCCGGCCGGTCCCCCGGCGTCGGGGCCGACGCCGTCGTCGGTGACCAGCAGGACGACGTCGGCCCCCAGGTCCACCCGCAGCGACAGGTCCACCCGCCTGGCCTTGGCGTGGCGGGCCACGTTGCTCAGCGCCTCGCGCGCCACCGTCTCGATCTCGGCGGCCACCGGCGCCGGCACGGCCGTGTCGAGGGGCCCGTCGAAGAGGACCCGGGGATCGAAGCCGAGGGCGCCGGCCGCCTCCGCCGCCAGCGACAGCACGCGCGCCCGGAGGCTGTCCGGCCCGGCGCGGGACGACTCCAGCCCGAAGATGGCGGAGCGGATGTGCTTCACAGTGAGGTCGAGGTCCTCCACCGCCTGGCCGATCCGCGCCGCCACCTCGGGCCGCTGGACCAGGCGGGCCGCCCCCTGCAGCGACAGGCCGGTGGCGAAGAGGCGCTGGATCACCGTGTCGTGGAGGTCCCGGGCGATGCGCTCGCGGTCCTCCAGGAGGGCCAGCTCCTGGACCCGGGCGTGGAGGCGGGCGTTCTCGATGGCGATGCCGGCCGCGGCCGCCAGGGCCACCACCAGCTCCTCGTCCACGTCGGTGAACACCTCGGCAGTGGTCTTGTCGGTGAGGTACAGGTTGCCGAACACCCTGTCGCGGACCCGCACCGGCACCCCGAGGAAGGAGCGCATGGGCGGGTGGTGGGGAGGGAAGCCGTAGCTGTCGGGGTGCTCGTGCAGGTCCGGCAGGCGGATGGGCTTGGGATCGACGATCAGCAGCCCGAGGATGCCGTGGCCGTGGGGAAGTTCGCCGATGGCCCGGTGGGTCTCCTCGCTCACCCCGACGGTGAGGAACTGGGCCAGGCTGGTCCCGCTGGCGTCGAGGACCCCCAGAGCGCCGTACCGGGCGTCCACCAGCGCCACCGCCGCCTCCACGATGCGGTGCAGCACGGTGGGCAGGTCGAGGTCCGAGCTGACGCTGAGGACGGCGTCGAGCAGCTGGCGAAGGCTCCGGGGGCCGGCCGCTCCTGACACGTGGCCAGCCTAGGAGCGTGGGCGCGGCCACAATGTGCCCATGGCGACGCGCGTGTTCCTGCTCGATGACCACGAGGTCGTGCGCCGGGGCCTGCGGGAGCTCCTGGAGACCGAGGACGACCTCGAGGTGGTGGGCGAGGCGGGGACGGCCGAGGAGGCCATGGGCCGCATCCCGGCCACCAGCCCCCAGGTGGCGGTGCTGGACGTGCGCCTGCCCGACGGCGACGGCGTGGAGGTGTGCCGGGAGATCCGCTCGCGCCATCCCGAGATCAGCTGCCTGATGCTCACGTCGTACGCCGACGACGAGGCCCTGTTCGCAGCCATCCTGGCCGGGGCCGCCGGCTACGTGCTCAAGCAGGTCAAGGGCGCCGACCTGGTGGACGCCGTGCGGCGGGTGGCCCGCGGCGAGTCGCTCCTCGACCCGGCCATCACCCAGCGGGTGTTCGAGCGGCTGCGGGTACGGCCCGAGGACGACGAGCTGGCCCTGCTCACCGACCAGGAGCGCCGCATCCTGGAGCTGATCGCCGAGGGCCTCACCAACCGCCAGATCGGCGAGCGCATGTTCCTGGCCGAGAAGACGGTGAAGAACTACGTCTCGAACGTGCTGGCCAAGCTGGGCATGAGCCGGCGCACCGAGGCCGCCGCCTACGCGGCCCGGCTGTCGGAGCGCAAGGCCCGGGGGGAGCACCGCCCATGAGTCCATAGGTCCCGAAGGGCACCGTTCGGTGCCCTCGCGCAGTCCGGGACCTTCGTCCGCCGGGTGGGGACCACCGGCTCTGGAGCCGGCGCCGCCCTTCTCGCACGCTTGGCTCCGAGGCCGCACACGCGGCTGCGGATCGCACCATCGAGCGGAGGAGGCAGGTATGGACAGGCGTCATTCTGTCAAGGTGGACACCGAGGGAGTCCGTCCGGTCATGACGATGGCCGGGATCATGCCCGGCGGCTCGGAGATGCGGCACTGGGCCGACCACGTGCCGTTCCCCAACCCCGACGCCATCGCCAGGCGGCTGGCGGCCGGGAGGGCGAGGACGGCGGCGGACCGGGCCCGCCAGGCCCGGTTGGCGGCCGCGGACCGGCGCCAGATGGAGCTGGGCACGTGCTTCCGGCCCACCGGCGCCTGCATGTACGAGTACGCCTGCGTGCGCTGTCCCTTCCTGCAGGTCGACAAGGCGGCCCTGCACCGGCTCCTCGAGATCGAGGCCGAGACCGAGGCCCAGCTGGCCAGGGCCCGGGCCCACGGCTGGGAAGGTGAGGTCATCGCCCTGTCCGACACCCTCGGCTACATCGCCGAGAAGCGGCTGCAGGCCGCGCTGGCCGGCGCTCGCTGAGCCGTCGGCCCTGTCGGGGGAGGGGGGGCGCCCGCCCGGCGGGCCGGCGCCCCGGCGCGGCCGGGGCGCCGCGCCCCGATGGGCCCCACGGCCCACCCCGGGGGGCCCACGCCCC
>JBQTJJ010000074.1:0-2717 GCA_052387235.1 Actinomycetota bacterium | reverse complement strand
GAATCGGAGGAGAGTGATGGCCAAGTACGCAGCCGCAATTGACCAGGGGACCACCAGCACGCGGTTCATGGTGTTCGACCACGCCGGCCGGGTGGTGGCCCTCGAGCAGAAGGAGCACGAGCAGATCTACCCGCGGCCGGGCTGGGTCGAGCACGACGCCCTGGAGATCATGACCCGGGTCCACGAGGTGATCCCCGTGGCCATGGAGCGGGCCGGCATCGACTACCACGACGTGGCCGCGGTCGGCATCACCAACCAGCGCGAGACGTCGGTGGTGTGGGACCGGATCTCGGGCAAGCCCGTCCACAACGCCATCGTGTGGCAGGACACCCGCACCGACACCATCTGCAACGAGCTGTCGGCCGACGGTGGCCAGGACCGGTTCCGGGCCAAGACGGGACTGCCCATCGCCACCTACTTCTCGGGCCCGAAGATCAAGTGGATGCTGGACAACGTTGACGGCATCCGCGAGAAGGCCGAGGCCGGCGACGTCCTGTTCGGCAACATCGACACCTGGCTCATCTGGAACCTGACCGGGGGTCCGGACGGGGGCGCCCACGTCACCGACGTGAGCAACGCCAGCCGGACCATGATGATGGACCTCCAGACCCTCGACTGGGACCCGGAGATCCTCGCCACCCTCGGGGTCCCCCGGGCCATGCTGCCCACCATCCGGGCCTCGAGCGAGGTGTACGGCCTGGCCCACGAGACGGCCCTGCAGGGCATCCCCGTGGCCGGCGACCTCGGCGACCAGCAGGCGGCGCTGTTCGGTCAGACCTGCTTCTCGGTGGGCGAGGCCAAGAACACCTACGGCACCGGCAACTTCCTGCTGCTCAACACCGGCACCCAGCCCGTCCAGTCCAAGAGCGGCCTGCTGACCACGCTCGGCTACAAGATCGGGGACCAGGACGCCGTCTACTGCCTGGAGGGGTCCATCGCCATCACCGGCGCCCTCGTGCAGTGGCTGCGCGACAACCTGGGCCTGATCTCGTCGGCGCCGGAGATCGAGGCCCTGGCCGCCACCGTCGACGACAACGGGGGGTGCTACTTCGTCCCCGCCTTCTCCGGCCTGTTCGCCCCGTACTGGAAGAACGACGCCCGGGGCGTCATCGCCGGCCTGACCCGGTACGTGAACAAGGGCCACCTGGCCCGGGCCGCCCTGGAGGCGACGGCGTGGCAGACCCGCGAGGTGGTCGACGCCATGAACGCCGACTCCGGCGTGGCTCTCACGTCGCTCAAGGTCGACGGCGGCATGGTGGCCAACGAGCTGCTGATGCAGTTCCAGTCGGACGTCCTGGGCGTGCCGGTCATCCGGCCGACGGTGGCCGAGACCACGTCGCTCGGCGCCGCCTACGCCGCCGGCCTGGCCACCGGGTTCTGGTCCGAGGTCGAGGACCTGCGCCAGAACTGGGGTGAGGACAAGCGCTGGGAGCCTGCCATGGACGAGCAGGTCCGGGAGTCGGAGTACCGGCTCTGGAAGAAGGCCGTAACCCGGACCTTCGACTGGCTCGAGTAGGGGGGCTCGGAGCAGGCGGCGGCGGAGCGATCTCCGCCGTCGCCGGCCGAGCGGCGCCCATGCGACGCATCGACACCGAGGTGCTGGTCATCGGTGGGGGGGCCACCGGGGTGGGCGTAGCCCGAGACGCCGCCATGCGCGGTTTCGACACCGTGCTGGTCGAGCGGGGGGACCTGGCCGAGGGGACGACCGGGCGGTACCACGGGCTGCTCCACTCCGGCGGCCGCTACGCGGTGAAGGACCCGCAGGCGGCGCGGGAGTGCGCGCGGGAGAACGTCGTCCTGCGGCGGGTGGCGGCCGACTGCATCGAGGACACCGGGGGCCTCTTCGTGACCACGCCGGAGGACGACCCGTCCTTCGGGGACGTCCTGGTGCGGGGGTGCCGGGAGACCGGGGTCGCGGTGGAGGAGATCGACGTGGGCCGGGCCCTCCGCCGCGAGCCCCGCCTGAACCCGGGCATCACCCGCGCCTTCCTCGTCCAGGACGCGGCCATGGACGCCTGGAAGCTGGTGTGGGCCTGCGCCCGCTCGGCCGAGGCCCACGGCGCCCGGGTCCTCACCTACCGCCCCGTGGTGTCGGTCCTGCGCGACGGCGACCAGGTCACGGGCGCCACGGTGGTCGACCCCGGGAGTGGCGAGGAGCTGGCCGTGCACGCCCGCATGACCGTGAACGCGACCGGGGCGTGGGCCGGGAGGCTGGCGGCGCTGGCGGGCTGCTCCGAGATCGACGTGGTGCCGGGCAAGGGCGTGATGGTGGCCATGAACCACCGCCTGGTGCACACGGTGCTCAACCGGTGCAGCATGCCGTCCGACGGCGACATCCTCGTTCCCATCCGCACCGTGTCGGTGATGGGCACCACCGACGTCCGCGTCGCCGACCCCGACGACCTGGAGGTGACCCAGGCCGAGGTCGACCTCATGCTGGCCGAGGGCGACAAGCTGGTGCCGGGCCTGAGCCGGGCCCGCGCCCTGCGGGCCTGGGCCGGGGCCCGCCCCCTCTTCGGCGCCAGCACGCCCGGCGACGGCGGCACCCGCGACATCACCCGGGCCCACGCCCTGCTGGACCACCGCGAGCGCGACGGCGTGGACGGCCTCGTCACCATCACCGGGGGCAAGGCCACGACCTTCCGGCTCATGGCCGAGGAGACGGTGGACCTGGTGTGCCGGCGCCTGGGCCGGGGCGGCCCGTGCCGCACCGCCGT
>JBQTJJ010000073.1:0-19944 GCA_052387235.1 Actinomycetota bacterium | reverse complement strand
CCGCCGCCAACTCCGAGGGTCTGTCGGCACCGCCGGCATCGGCGGCTCCCGGAGATCCGTCGGTATCGTACGCTTTATCGGTCCCTGAACTGCGTTCGGGCCCCGAGGAGGCATCCCAAAGGTGGCTACATCCCAGCTGTTCGACGCCTCGGCGTTCCTGAAGCAGGACGAGGCGTTCGACTTCATCCGCGGGGTCCTCGAGGCCTCCACCGAGTACTCGATCATCGCCACCGACCTGGACGGGCGGATCCGCTTGTGGAACCGGGGGGCCCGCCGGCTCTACGGCTACGAGCCCGAGGAGGTGATCGGGCGTCTCTCCTCGCCGTCGCTCCACGTCGAGGAGGACGTCGAGGCCGGCCTGCCGGAGCAGATCGCCGAGGGCGCGCTGCGCGACGGCAAGTGGGAGGGGATGGTCACCCGGCGACGAAGGGACGGGCACCGCTTCCCCGCCCGCGTGGTCACCACGCCGCGCACCGACGCGGACGGCAAACCGGTCGGGTTCCTCCTCATCTCGAAGGACGTCTCGGAGGAGCAGCGTCTCACCAAGGAGCTGCAGGCCACGCAGTTCTACACGCGGTCGCTCATCGAGTCGAACATCGATGCCCTGATGACGACCGACCCCCTCGGGGTGATCACCGACGTCAACGAGCAGATGGTGGCGCTCACCGGCCGGGCCCGGGGCGAGCTGATCGGGACGCGGTTCAAGGACTACTTCACCGAGCCCCTGGCCGCCGAGGAGGGCATCCGCCGGGTCCTCCGGGACGGGCGGGTCACCAACTACGAGCTCACGGCGCGCGCCAAGAACGGCCAGCTCACGCTCGTCTCGTACAACGCGTCGGTCTTCCACGACGAGGACGGCAAGCTCCAGGGGGTGTTCGCCGCGGCCCGCGACGTCACCCAGCAGAAGGACCTGGAGCGCCGCCTGCGCGAGCAGCAGGTGTACCTGCGGGGCCTCATCGAGGCGTCCGTGGACGGCCTGGTGACCGTGGACCCCTCGGGGGCGATCAGCGACGTGAACGACACCATGTGCCGGATGACCGGGTACTCGCGTGCCGAGCTCATCGCCACCCCGTTCGCCGACTACTTCACCGACCCCGAACGCGCCAGCGCCGGCGTGGCCCAGACCTTCGAGCACCAGGTCGTGACCGACTACCGGCTCACGCTCGCCCGCCAGGCCGGCGAGCCCATCGAGGTGTCGTTCAACGCCTCGGTGTTCAAGGACGACTCCGGCAACGTGCTCGGCATCTTCGCGTCGGCCCGGGACATCACCGACCAGGCCCAGCTCCAGGAGCAGCTGAGCGAGGAGCGGACCTACAACCGGGGCCTGATCGAGGCGTCCCTCGACGGCCTGATCACGGTGGACCCGCTGCTGGTGATCACCGACGTGAACGACACCATGTGCGCGATGACCGGCTTCGCCCGCCAGGAGCTGACCGGGAGCCTGTTCCCCGACTACTTCACCGACCCCGCCCACGCCGCCGCCGGGGTGCGCCTCACGCTCGAGAAGGGCTCGGTGGCGGGCTACGAGCTGGTGCTGCGCTCCAAGGACGGGGCCGAGCGGCTGGTGTCGTTCAACGCGGCCGTCTTCCACGACGTCGAGGGAAAGGTGCGCGGCATCTTCGCCAGCGCCCGCGACGTGACCGAGCAGGCCCGGCTCCAGGTGCAGCTCGGGGAGGAGCGCACCTACAACCGCGGCCTCATCGAGGCCTCGGTGGACGGGCTGGTCACCGTCGACGACGAGCTGCGGATCACCGACGTCAACGAGCAGATGTGCCGGATGGCGGGGCGGCCGCGGGGCCAGCTCATCGGCTCCCCGTTCCCCGGCCACTTCGAGGAGGAGGAGCTCGCCGAGCAGGGCGTGCGGCTCACCCTCGAGCGGGGGATCGTGACCGACTACGTCCTCACCCTCGTGTCGGCGGCGGGCACCCGGACGCCGGTGTCGTTCAACGCGACGGCGCTGCGCGACGAGGAGGGCGGCGCCCGCGGCATCTTCGCGTCGGCCCGCGACATCGCGGCGCAGAAGCACCTGGAGCAGCAGGTGCAGGCCACGCAGTTCTACACCCGGTCGCTGATCGAGTCGAACATCGACGCCCTGATGACGACGGACCCCCTCGGGGTGATCACCGACGTCAACCAGCAGATGGAGGTGCTCACCGGGCGCAGCCGCGAGGAGCTGATCGGGACGCCGTTCAAGACCTACTTCACCGAGCCCGACCGCGCCGAGGACGGCATCCGCCTCGTCCTCGAGCACGGCAAGGTCACCAACTACGAGCTCACCGCGCGCACGCCCGACGGCCGGGAGACCGTCGTCTCCTACAACGCCTCCACCTTCGACGACGAGTCGGGCCGCCTCCAGGGCGTGTTCGCGGCCGCCCGCGACGTCACCCAGCAGAAGGAGCTTGAGCGCCAGCTGCGGGAGCAGCAGGTCTACCTGCGGGGCCTGATCGAGGCGTCGGTGGACGGCCTGGTCACCGTGGACCCGGACGGGTTCATCACCGACGTGAACGAGACCATGTGCCGGATGACCGGCTACGAGCGCAACGAGCTGGTCGGCACGGCCTTCGCCGACTACTTCACCGACCCCGACCGGGCCCGTGCCGGGACGGCGCAGACGTTCGACCAGGGTGCGGTCCAGGAGTACGCGCTGACCCTGGTGTCCCGCAGCCGCCGCCAGCTGGAGGTGTCGTTCAACGCCTCGGTGTACCGCGACGAGTCGGGCAACCCCACCGGCATCCTCGCCTCAGCCCGCGACGTCACCGACCGGGCGCGCCTCGAGGAGCAGCTCCGCGAGCGCCAGTCCTACCTCCGGGGCCTGATCGAGGCATCGGTCGACGGCCTGGTGACCGTGAACCCCGAGGGCATCGTCACCGACGTGAACCAGAAGACCTGCGAGATGACCGGCCGCTCCCGGGAGGAGCTGATCGGCTCGCCGTTCCGGGTGCACTTCACCGACCCCCAGCGTGCGGACCTGGGGGTCCGCCAGACGTTCGCCGACGGGGTGGTCACCGACTACGAGCTGGTCCTCGTCTCCGCGAGCGGCCGCAAGGCCACCGTGTCGTTCAACTCCTCGGTGTTCCGCTCGCCCGAGGGCGAGCTCCAGGGGATCTTCGCGTCCGCCCGGGACATCACCGCGCAGGCGCGCCTGAGCCAGCAGCTGGCGGAGCAGCAGGTGTACAACCGGTCGCTGATCGAGGCCTCGGCCGACGCCCTGTTCGCCATCGGCCGCGACGGCGTGATCACCGACGTGAACGACGCCGCCTCCCGGCTCACCGGCTACTCCCGGCGCCATCTCACCAACCTGCGGTTCGCAGAGCTGTTCACCGATCCCCAACGGGCGCGGGCTGGTGTGGAGCAGACCTTCGCGGAGTCGCGGGTGCTCGGCTACGAGCTGGAGCTGAAGACCTCGAGCGGCCTGCGCGTGACGGTGTCGTTCAACGCCGGCGTCTTCCTGGACGCGAGCGGCAACCCGGTGGGCATCCTCGCCGCGGCCCGCGACATCACCGAGCAGAAGGAGCTGGAGCGCCAGCTGCGCTCCCAGCAGTCGTACACGCGCTCGCTGATCGAGTCCAACATCGACGCCCTGATGACGACAGACCCGCTGGGGATCATCACCGACGTCAACCAGCAGATGGAGGCCCTGACGGGCCGGAACCGCAACGAGCTGGTCGGTTCGCCGTTCAAGGACCACTTCACCGATCCCGACGCGGCCGAGGAGGGCATCCGCCTGGTCCTGCGGGAGGGCAAGGTCACCAACTACGAGCTCACCGTCCGCTCCGGCGGGAACGCCGAGACGGTGGTGTCCTACAACGCGTCGACGTTCTTCGACGAGAGCGGCCGGCTCCAGGGCGTGTTCGCAGCCGCCCGCGACGTCACGGATCTCAAGCGGGGCGAGGAGCGCATCCGGATCGCCCGCGAGGAGGCCGAGCGGGCCAACCGGGCCAAGAGCGAGTTCCTGTCGCGCATGAGCCACGAGCTGCGCACTCCTCTCAACGCGATCCTGGGCTTCACCCAGCTGCTGGAGATGGACGAGCTCGCCGGCGAGCCGGCCGAGCGGATCGGCCAGATCGGGCGGGCGGGGCGGCACCTGCTCGACCTCATCAACGAGGTGCTCGACATCAGCCGCATCGAGGCCGGCCAGATCGCCCTGTCGCCGGAGCCGGTCCAGCTGGCCGGCGTGGTGGACGAGGCCGAGCAGCTGGTGCGCGGGCTGTGCGAGCACGCCGGCGTCGGCCTCGAGGTGGCCGTGGCCGACGAGCACTGGGCCCGGGTCGACCGCCAGCGGCTCAAGCAGGTCCTGCTGAACCTGGTCTCGAACGCGGTGAAGTACAACCGCCCGGCCGGAAGCGTCGCCATCGCATCCGCCCGCGTCGACGGGAGCCTGCAGGTGCGGGTGAGCGACACCGGGCCCGGGATCCCCCAGGACCGCCTGCCGGAGCTGTTCGTGCCGTTCAACCGCCTCGGCGCCGACCGCACCGGCGTCGAGGGCAGCGGGCTCGGGCTCTCGCTTTCGCGCGCCCTGGCCGAGGCGATGGGAGGCCGGCTCTTCCTGGAGACCACCTCGCCGAAGGGGTCCACCTTCCTCCTCGAGGTCCAGGCCACCGAGGCGCTCTCGGCCGCCGGGCCGGCCCGGGCGGAGGCCCGGGAGCGAGCAGCGGACGCACGGGCGCCCCGCGGCGGTCGCGAGCGGCCGCGGCCCACCGGCGAGCACCTGATCCTCTACATCGAGGACAACCTGGCCAACGTCGACCTGCTCGAGGACGTCCTGGGAAAGCGGGCCGGCACCACCCTCGTCCCGGCCATCCAGGGCAGCCTGGGGCTGGAGCTCGCCCGGGCCAGGCGACCCTCGCTCGTCCTGCTCGACGTCCACCTCCCCGACCTGTCGGGCGAGGAGGTGCTCCTCCACCTGAAGCGGGACCCGGAGACGGCGTCGATCCCGGTCGTGATGCTCACCGCCGACGCCATCAACGCCAGGCCCGAGCACTTCCTCGCCCTGGGGGCTCGGGCCCACCTCACCAAGCCGATCGACGTGGAGCGCCTCATCGAGGTCGTGGACACGGTGCTGGTGGAGGTGGAGGGAGGGTGAGCGCGCCGGAGCCCGGGGCCTCGGGGACGGTGCTCTACGTCGAGGACAACGCCACCAACCAGGAGCTGATGCGCAGTGTGGTACGCAAGCGGCCCGGCGTGCGCCTCGTGGTTGCCGGCACGGGGTCCCAGGCCATCGAGGCCGCCCTGCTCGAGCGGCCGGCCCTGATCCTTCTCGACCGGGGCCTGCCCGACATGACCGGCGGGGAGGTGCTCCGCCACCTGCGCACCCGGGCCGAGACCGAGGGGATCCCCGTCGTGGTGATCTCCGGCGACACGGCCGACCCCGGCGCGGACGAGGCCGCGCTCGGCGTCATCGCCCACCTCACCAAGCCCTACGACGTGCGCGAGCTGCTCTCCTGCCTCGACCGGGTGCTGGAAGCGGGGGGCTGACGGCGAGGGTGCCCTCGGGCCAGTGCGGCGTGCTGACCGCGGTGACCACACCCGGCGGCGGAAGGGTGCAAATGGGCACCCGGCCTGACGTGATGACCAGGGAGTAGCCCATCCGGGCGTGCACAGGCCGGGGCGAAATGACCACCGCGAAATTGGTCATTGCCTCAACCCGGGCAATCGCACAATCTCGGCGTGCGAGGCCGAGACGGCCGGCGGCGTGGCGACACCACGTGCTCCGACAACGGAGTCGGCACCCGGGGGTTGGAACTTGAGAAGTTTTCATGATGCGCACAGGTCCCGGGGCATCGGGGCCGTTCTGGTCGTCATGGGCGTGCTGGCCATGCTGGTCGGCACGTCCACCGCCGCGTCCGGGCTCGAGCCCGGCGTGCCCGTCGTCACGCTGGAGGACGGCACCAACGGCTGCAACGGCGTGCTGCCCACACCCGGGAGCGAGAACACCACCAAGCGGCTCGACCCCAACTTCGCCAGCGACTTCAATCCCGGCGGCGTGGTGGGCTACATCGTCGACTACCCCGTCGATGCCAGCGACGTGAGCGGGCGGGAGACCTTCGTCATCACCGACTGCGTGTTCGTGGACGACGACGCCGTGGCCAAGTACTCGGTGAGCTTCGTGCCCAACACGGTGGAGTTCCAGCTCCGCTTCTCCGTCCCCATCGCTCCCGACACCCCGCTCGGGGCCCAGTTCTGCAACTACGCCAAGACCACCGCCGCTCCCTCGGAGTCCCAGGCCAGCAACCGCAAGGCCGGCCCGGCCTGCTTCACCGTGGGCGGCGGCCTGCGCATCGAGAAGCGCAGCGGCTCGACCACGGGACCCCTGCTGCCCGGCGCCTCGTTCACCGTGAGCTGCGCGCCGGCGGTGACGCAGCCGCCCACCATCATCACCGGGCTCAGCCAGACGAGCCACACCAACACCGACGGCACGGTCAGTGCCTCGGGGACGTCGGCCACGGGCACCATCGCCATCAACGGGCCCTCGGGAACGGTGTGCACCGTCACCGAGACGGCGGCCCCGGCCGGCTACCAGCTCGACCCGACGCCGAGGACCCTCACCATCCCCGTCGGCACCAGCCAGACCGTCAACGTCTTCGTGAACCTGCAGTTCGGCGACCTGGTGATCACCAAGACCACCAGCGGCGGGACGGGAACGTTCACGTTCCAGGTCGACTGCGACGGCACCACCTGGGACCAGCAGAAGACCATCACCAACAGCGGCTCGGCCACCGTGACCGGCATCCCGGCCGGGACGAGCTGCACCGTCACCGAGGGTGCCAACAGCCTCTTCACCAGCTTCTCGGTGCCGGCCGGCGGTACGGTGACGATCGCCCCCGGGACCAACACGGTGGCCTTCACCAACACCCGCAACGTCGGCAACCTGGTGATCACCAAGACGACCAGCGGCGGCACCGGGACCTTCACCTTCGACGTCAACTGTGACGGCACGGCGTTCGACCAGTCGCTCACCATCACCGGCAGCGGCACCCGGACCATCGCCGGGATCCCGACGGGGACCACCTGCACGGTCACGGAGCGGGCCGACGGCCTGTTCACCAGCGCCTCGGTCCCGGCCAACGGCACGGTGACGATCGGCACCGGCTCCAACACCGTGGCCTTCACCAACACCCGCAACGTCGGCAACCTGGTGATCACCAAGACGGTGGTGGGCGGCACCGCCACGTTCACCTTCGACGTGGAGTGCACCGGCACCGCCTTCGACCAGGTCGTCACCATCACCGGCAGCGGGTCCAGCACCATCTCCGGCCTGCCCACCGGTACCGTCTGCATCGTCACCGAGCGGTCCAACCCGCTCTTCAGCCCGGTCGTGGTCCCGGCCGGCGGGATCGTGACCATCGGGGCGGGCAACAACACGGTGGCGTTCACCAACACGCGCAACACCGGCAGCCTGGTGGTGACCAAGTCGACCACCGGCGGTACCGGGACCTTCACCTTCGACGTCGACTGCGACGGCACCGCCCACGACCAGTCGGTGACGATCGACACCTCCGGCTCGAAGACGATCTCGGGCATCCCGACCACCACCGCCTGCACGGTGACCGAGCGGGCCAACCCGCTGTTCACCTCGGCCTCGGTGCCGGGCGACGGGAGGGTGACCATCGGAGCGAGCCCGGTGACCGTGGCCTTCACCAACACGGCCAGGCCCACCGGCGTCACGCTCGACAAGAAGGTCAACGGGGCCGACCACGCCAGCGCGGGCGACGCCCTGGTGGTCCACGCCGGCGACCCGCTCACCTACACGGTGGTCATCCGCAACTCGGGCCAGGTGCCGGTGTCCCTCGTGGCCCTGACCGACTCGCTGGAGCCGGCCTTCGCCGTGGCCTGCCCGCAGGGCGTGGGGTCCACCCTCGCCGCCGGCGCCTCGTTCACCTGCACCTACGGGGCCACCGCCACCGGCACGACCACCAACGTGTCAGCGGTGGTGGTGGTCGACGGTCTGAACCGGCGGTCGAGCGCCTCGGACTCGACCTTCGTCCGGGTGATCCACCCCGCCATCGCCATCTCCAAGACGGCCGACCCGCCGTCGGTGTCCGAGGGCGGCGTGGTGACCTACAGCTACGCCGTCACCAACACCGGTGACACCGCCCTGCGGGACGTCACCGTCACCGACGACGTGCTCGGCGGCATCGGGGTCATCGGCGACCTCGCCCCCGGCGCCACCGTCACGCTCACCAAGTCCCAGACCGTCACCGCCGCCAGCCCGACCCGCAACACCGGCACGGTCACCGGCCGGGATGTCCTGGGCCGCACGGTCACGGCCTCGGACCCGGCCGACATCACCGTCGTGCTGGGCGTGCTGATCGAGCTGCCCCGCACCGGCGGCTGGAACATCCCGTTGCTGGCCATGGCCGGCTTCGGATCCGTCATCTCGGGCCTGGTGCTGCTCGCCCGCAGCCGCAAGCCGCGCACGGCCTGATCCCCACCGGGGGGGAAGCGCCGCGGACCGGGCCGGCACCGCCGGCCCGGTCCCGGCGCGTCCGGCCGGCTGACGCTCACGCGCCCCAGAGGCGCCCGGCCAGGCCGGAGGCCCGGGCGATGGGCCTGGCCACGGCGGCCCGGACGCTGGCCTCGGGGCCGGCCAGGGTGAGCCTGGTGCGGGCCCGGGTGACGGCGGTGTACAGCAGCTCGCGGGTGAGGATGGCCGAGGCGGGCTCAGGCAGGAGCACGGCCACGGCGTCGAACTGGGAGCCCTGGCTCTTGTGCACCGTCATGGCGTGCACCGTCTCCACCGCCTGGAGGCGGGCCGGGCTCACCGCCACCAGCTCGCCCCGGCGCTCGAACACGGCGGCGGGCCGGCCGCCGGCGTCGACCACCACGCCGGTGTCGCCGTTGAACAGCCGCAGCCCGTAGTCGTTCTCGGTGACCAGCAGGGGCCGACCGGCGTACCAGCGCCCGCCGGCGCCGTACCCCTCCACCGCGTCGTGCAGCCAGCGCTCCGCCACCTCGTTCCAGGTGGCCACCCCGTACGGACCCTTGCGGTGGGCGCACAGCACCCGCATGGCGCCCAGGCCGGCGAGGGCGGCCCGCCCGTCGCCGGCGCCGGCGCCGGCGTGGACCCGCCGGCCGGCGTCCACCACCGCCTCCCGCACCGGCGCCAGCGAAGCCGTGGCGCCGGCCTCGGCCAGGTCGGCGTCGATCCACCGCACGTCGTCCAGCCCGGCGCGGAGCACCTCCATCACGGCCTCGGCGTCGGCCCGGTGCACGGCCCGGGCCAGCTCGGCCAGCCCTCCGCCGTAGCGGTGCACGGTGCGCAGGACCACGATGCCGTCGCCCACCACGGCGCCGGCCGGCGGGTCGGCGGCCGGGACGTCCTGGCCCGTGACCCCGCCCAGCGCGGCCCGGGTGACGGGACGCATGCGCAGCCCGCCGGCGGCCGGGCCCACCACGTCGCCCAGCACGGCGCCCGCCTCCACCGACGCCAGCTGGCCCGGGTCGCCCACCAGGACGAGCCGGGCCCCGCTGGCCACGGCGTCGACCAGGCTGGCCAGCAGCGACAGGGAGACCATGGACGTCTCGTCCACCACCACCACCTCGTGGGGCAGGCGGTTGCCGCGGTGGTGGCGGAACCGGGCCGCGCCGCTCGGGCGCCAGCCCAGGAGGCGGTGCAGGGTGGAGCCGTCGAGGGCCAGCAGGCGGGCCCGGGTGGCGCCGGCCACGTCGAGGGTGGCGGCCTCGGCGTGGACGGCCTCCTCCAGCCTGGCCGCGGCCTTGCCGGTGGGGGCGGCCAGCGCCACCCGGAACGGCCGGCGGCCGGCGGCGGTGGCCTGCTCGTCGAGCAGGGCCAGGATGCGGGCCACGGTGGTGGTCTTGCCCGTGCCGGGGCCGCCCGCCACCACGGTCAGGCGGCGCAGGACGGCGGTGGCGGCGGCCAGGCGCTGGAGGTCGGTGTCGCCGGCGGCCGGGCCGAACAGGCGCCCCAGCCCGGCGGCCAGCACCGCGGCGTCCACGCCGGCCGCGCCCTCGTCGCTGCGGGCCAGCAGGTCGGCGGCGACCCGCCGCTCCTGGCGCCAGTAGCGGTCCAGGTACAGCCGGGTCCCCTCCAGGCGCAGCGGGCGCCGGTCGCCGTCCGCCGGGCCGGCCGAGACCAGGGGGCTGGCGGCCAGCCGCTCGGCCCATTCGTCCGGGTCCGGCCACGGCAGGGCCTGGAGGTCGACGGGGACGGCGGCATCGGTGCTGACCGAGCCCCGGGCCGTGGCCAGGTCGATGCACACGTGGCCGAGGCGGGGAGCCCGCACGGCCAGGGCGGCGGCCAGGAGGACGCCCTCGCCGGCGTCGCCCCCGAGGGCGGCGAGGCGGCGGGCCACGTGGACGTCGGCCGGCGCCAGCACGCCGGCGTCGTTGAAGGCGCGCAGGGCGCCGGGGGCGTCGCGCACCCGGCGGACGTCGTGGAGGTCGACGGCGGCGGCGACCGGGTCGGGAGCGCTCACGCCGCCGCCCCGCCCCGGTCGAACAGGTCGCTCACCGCCACCACCAGCGACGCCGGCGGCTGCCAGGCGAAGACCCCGCACGGCCGGCCTCCCACGCGCGGCACCTCCGGCCCGGTCATGCCCCGCAGGAACAGGTACAGCACGCCGGCCAGGTTGGCCTCGGGGTCGTACCCGGGCTGGCGCCAGCGCAGGTAGCGGTGGAGGGCCACCGAGTAGAGCAGGGCCTGCAGCGGGTAGTGGGCGTCCTGCATGGCGGTGGCCATGGCCTCGGGGCGGTAGTGCCACGCCGTGAGGGGGACGCCGGCCGGCGCCAGCCGGTTGGTCTTGTGGTCCACGATGGCGAAGCGGGGCGTGCCGCCGGCGTCGCGGAAGCGCAGCACCAGGTCGATGCTGCCCACCAGGTAGCCCCGCAGGTCCCGCTGGAGGGCGGGATCGGCCAGGCGGTCCGGGTAGCCGGCCAGCGGGTCGCCGGGGGGCAGGGACGCCCGCAGCAGCCCGGTGACGGCGTCCAGGCGGAGCTGGGCCGTGGGCCGGTCGCCGCCCACCAGCGGCAGCTCGAAGGCGACCTCCTCCAGCCGGTCGGCCCGGGCCACGTCGCACAGGCGGGCCTCGCCCACGGTGGGGCCGAGGGGCGTCTCCAGGGCGGCCCGCAGGCCGGCCACCACCACGGCCGGGTCGCCGGCGTCGACGTCGTGCCACCGGCGCTGCTCCGCCAGGCCGTCGGCCAGGGCCGCGCCGAGGTCGGGGGCGGCGAAGTCGACGTGCTCCAGCACGGCGTGCACCAGCGAGCCGATCTCGGCCCCGGCCGGCATGGTGGCCAGCGGCAGGGGCACGGCCCGCAGCCCGCCCTCGTCAGGGCCGGCGTCCGCGGCCGGGGCGGGCCCGGCGCCGGCCGGCTCGTCGGCCACCCCCGGGTCCTCCGGCTCGCTGGCCACCCGGGCCTCGTGGCCGCCGGCGGTGATGGCCGTGTACGAGGTGCGCCGCCACGTGGCGTCGAGGGTCCGCCCGAATCGGCGCACGCCCAGCTCGGCCGGCGCCGGCCGCCCGGGCTCGAACTGGGCGCCGCCGTCCCCGGTGACCCGCTCCACCCGCACCCGGCCCGGGACGGCCGCGGCCAGCTCCTCGAACCGGGCCACCGCCTCGCCGTCGCCCGGCACCGAGGACCCGTCGACGGCCACGTTGCCCTCGCCGTCGCGGGAGAACAGCAGCCGGCCCAGGGGCGAGTTGCGGCTGTCCCACGACCCGGCCCACCACACCACGGCCTGGTGCTGGGCCCGGGTGAGTGCGACGTAGGCCAGGCGCAGGTCCTCGCCCCGCTGCTCCTCCACGTACTGGCGCCACGCCGCCGTGAACCCGGGCCCGCCGCCCATGCCCACGTGGATGGTGTGGCGGTCGCCGGCGCCGGGGTCGTGGTAGAGCGCCGGCGCCCGGCGGGCCTCGGGGATCCAGCCCGACTCCCACAGGTACGGGCAGTACACCACCGGGAACTCGAGGCCCTTGCTGCGGTGGATGGTGAGGATCTGGACGGCCTCGGCGTCCGACTCCAGCCGCCGGCTGCGCTCCTCGCTCGTGGTGTCCTCGCCCGCCTCGGCGATGCGGTGGCGCAGCCACCCGGCCAGGGCCGTGACCCCGAGCCCACCCGCCACCGCCTCGGCGTGAAGGAGCTGGCCCACGTGGCGCAGGTCGGTGAGGAGGCGCTCGCCGTCCTCGCGCGCCAGCAGCCGGCCCGGGACGTCGGAGGCGTGGGTGACGGTCTCGAGCAGCGCGGCCACGCCCCGCCGGCGCAGCAGGGTGGCCCAGCCCGCCAGCCGGCCGTGGAGCTGCTCCCACTCCGGCTCGCCCGCGCCCGCCACCTTCTCCACCGTCCAACCCACGAACGAGGTGAGGGCGGCGGCATGGGCCCGGCCGGGCGACGCCGGCCGCTCCAGCGCCTCCAGCAGCACCAGCCACTCCCGGGCCACGGGGGTGGCCAGCACGCTGCCGGCGCCGTTGATGACGGCCGGGATGCGCACCGCCTCGAGGGCGTCGCGCACGAGGGCGGCCTGGCGGTGGGTGCGGACCAGCACGGCCACGTGGCCGGGGCGCAGGACGGTGCGGGGCGGCTCGGCGCCGGCGGCCGCCCCGTCCCCGTCCCCGTCCCCGCCGGCGCCCGCGGGCCGCGCCGGCCCCGCCACCTCGGCGCCGGCCGACAGCAGCCGCACCAGGTCGGCGGCCACGTCCTCGGCGATCCGGCGCCGGCCCTGGGCCACGTTGACGTAGCCCTCCTTGGTGAGCGGCACCAGCCCGTCGTCGCGGTGCACCACCCGCACCCGCAGGGGCTCGGGGCGGGGCGCGCCCCACATCCGGGGCGCCTGGTGGCGGCCGGCGGCCCGGACCCGGGCGTACCCGATCTCGGGATGGCCGAGGCGGGCGCCCCGGAACAGGGCGTCGTAGGCGTCCACCAGGCCCTGGTCGCTGCGCCAGTTCACCCCCAGGGTGGCCGACGAGCCGGCCGTGCGGGCCGCGTCGAGGTAGGCGTAGACGTCGGCGCCCCGGAAGGCGTAGATGGCCTGCTTGGGGTCGCCGATCAGGACCAGGGTGGTGTCGCCGCCGCCGAAGGCCCGGCGCAGGATCTCCCACTGGACGGGGTCGGTGTCCTGGAACTCGTCCACCAGCGTGACCGCGTAGCGCTCCCGCAGGCGCCGGCACGCCGCCTCGCCCCGGCCCGAGCCGTCGGCCAGGGTGGCCTCCAGGCGGGTGAGCAGGTCGTCGTAGGTGATGACCCGGGCCCGCCGCTTGCGCCGCTCCACCTCGAGGCGGACCCGCAGGGCGAACCGCCGGCGCATGGCCCAGTCGCTGTCGCCGGCCGCCGCCACCGGCTCCACCGGCGCCAGCGGGTGGTCGACGGCGGCCCGGGCGATGCTCAGCGCCTCCTTGCGCCCGAAGGGCGGGACGCCGCCGGCGAAGAAGCGGAGCACGTACAGGTCGTCCACAACCTCCTCCACCAGGTCGCCCAGGTCCTCCACGAAGGTGACGTCGCGCTCCACGTCGCCGGCCACGCCCAGGCCCGACAGGATGTGCTGGCAGAAGCCGTGGGTGGTGTCGATGGTGGCGGCGTCGAAGTCGGCCAGGGCAGCGGCCAGGCGCCGGCGCCGCACCTCCACCTCCTCGGCCGTGCCCCGGGCCAGGAGGCGCAGCACGTCGTCGTCCCCGCTGCCGGGCGGCAGCCCGCCGGCGGCCAGGGTGCGGGCCAGGCCCAGCTCGGCCGCCACCAGGCGGTCCCGCACCCGCTCCCGCAGCTCGCCCGTGGCCATGCGGGTGAACGTGACCAGCATGATGCGGTCGAGAGGGACGCCCTCGGCCACGTAGCGCGCCGTCAGGGCCGCGATGGTGAACGTCTTGCCCGTGCCGGCGCTGGCCTCCAGCACGGTGACGCCGGCCGGCAGCGGCCCGCACAGGTCGAAGGCGGCGGCCCCCGTCACCGGGCCCGCGTCTCGCGCGCCAGAAGGGGGTCCCAGAGCCGGCGGGCGTAGCGCCCGAGGCGGGTGGGCTCGTCGCCGGCCCAGCCCGCACCGTCCTCGCCGGCGCTGGGCGCGGCCGCCAGCAGGTGCTCCAGCGACACCACGCCGCCGAGGGCGAGCTGGTGCTCGAGCTCCACGTCCTCCTGCGGGAACTCCCAGTCCGACGTCCACTCCTTGCGGGCCGCCGCCACCGGGTCCCGGCCCAGGGCCCGGGCGCCGGCCCAGGCCGCCGACGTCCGGCAGTACAGCGGCAGCGGCTCGCACAGGCCGCGGGAGTGGAGGTCCAGCACGCCGGCCAGGTGCTCCAGGGCGGCCCGCCGGCGGGTGTCGGGGTCGACGCCCAGGGGCGGGATCCTCGTGACCGCCACCTGGCCCCTGCCGGAGCCCCTCCCCACCGTCACCGCCGCGTACGGGCGCTCGGGGAACGCGACCGTCACTGCCAGCAGGCGCAGCCACGCCGCCAGACGGTGCTTGGCCGCCACCCGGGAGTAGAAGACGCTGCGCACCAGGTCGCCCTGCACGTCGGGGACGGTGCCCACGAGCGTGCGCCCGTCGGGGAGGTCGACCACCACCTCCACCGAGGCCGGCGCCGGCGCCGGGCCCGACTCCCGCGCCACCGCCTCGACGATCCCCTCCACCACCACCGCGATGTCGTCCAGCACGGGGCCGGCCAGGGCCCCCGGCGGCAGCCCGCCCCGGGCCACCTCGGCCGCCCGGCACCGCTGCGGGTCGCCGCCGGCCAGGCGGGCCTCGAGCAGGCGCTGCCCCACCGCCCACCTCTCGAGCGGCCCCGGCTCCACCGGCAGGCCGTCGGTGGCGTCCTCCTCGTCCTTGGTGACGAAGATGCCGAGGCGCTGGCGCAGGAACGCCTTCACCGGGTGCTGGACGAAGCGGACCAGGTCCTCCAGCTGCACCACGTCGCCCCCCACCGCCGGCAGGGGGCCGGCCAGGAAGGGGGGCACGGGCCGACGCTCCCCCGTGGACGCCCGGGCGCCGGCCAGGGCCACCGGGTCGAAGCTCCACGGCCGGCCCGGGAGGAGGGCGCCGGCGGTGAAGTTGCGCAGGTCGAAGGGCTGGAGGGGATGGGCCGTGACGATCGCCGTACGGGCCGGCCCGCCGCCGGCCGTGCGCACCGTGCGGTCCACCACGTCCAGCAGCTCGCCCACCGGGACGGCCGGGGGCCGCACCGCGTTGGTGCGCTCGTCCCGGCCGGTGTAGGTGACGACGAGGTGGTCGGTGGCGGCCAGCAGGGCGTCCAGCAGGAGCTGGCGGTCCTCGCTGCGGGGGTCCCGGTCGCCCACCCGGGGGTCGCGCCGGACCAGGTCGTCGCCGTCCACCGTGCTGCGGCGGGGGAACACCCCGTCGTCGAGGCCGAGCAGGCACACCACCCGGTGCGGCACCGAGCGCATGGGGACGAGGGTGCACATGGTGAGGTGGCCGGTGCGGAAGTTGGCCCGGGTGGGGCGGCCCCGGAGCCGGTCGGCCAGCAGCGACTCGACCTCGGCCAGCACGAGGGGCGCGGTGCTGGGGGCGCCGGCGGTGGTGGCCTCGGCCACCACGTCGTCGAGCAGGCCCTGGAGCTGGGTGCGCTGCCAGGCGTCGGCGTCGGAGGTGGAGGTGAGGGCGCCGGCCGCGGCCTGCACGGCATCGGCCCATGCCGCGATGGTCCGTGGCCCGGCCAGCGATGCCACGCAGGCCTGCAGGCGGTCCACCAGCTCGGCCAGCCGGCCGGCCAGGTCGATGTCGCCGCTGTCGACGTCGTCCACCGGCAGCACGCCGCCCACCAGGGGCTGGCCCTCCTCGGCCACGGCCACCCCCACCAGGATGCGGTCGAGCCCCGACCGCCACGTGTTGGCGCCGACGGCCTGCAGGCCGTACGGGGCGCGGGCGCCGGCGTCCAGCCCCCAGCGCACGCCGGCCGCCGCCACCCACTCCTCGATGCGGGCCAGGTCGTCGTCGTCGAGGCCGAACCGCCGGCGCACCGGCTCCCGGCTGGCCAGGTCGACCACGGCCGAGGCGGTGACGCGGGACGAGGCCAGCGCCAGCAGCTCCGCCACCACGCCGAGCACCGGGTTGGTCTGGCGCAGCGAGCGGTCGGCCAGGCGGACCCGCAGGTCGGGCGGGCGGCTGCCGGCGGGCAGCCCCTCGCCGGCGCCCACGTCACCGGGCCCCTCGGCGTCGTCCTGCTCGCCCAGCCCGAAGGTGGCGTGGATGAGCGGCGCGAAGGACTCGATGTCCGGGCACATGACGATGACGTCGCGGGGCTCGAGGGTGGGGTCCTCGGCCAGCAGGTGCAGGACGGCGTCGCGCACCACCTCCACCTGGCGGGCCCGGCCGTGGCAGGCGTGGACCTGCAGGCTGCGGTCGGCCGGGTCCAGCACGGCCCGCCCGCCGCCGCCGGCCGGGGCCCGGTCGGCCCGCACGTCGGCCTGGAGGCGCCGCAGCAGCGTGGCCGGCTCCGCCTCGAGGGGGTGGTGCTCCTCGGTGGAGCCGTCGCCGGCGGTGAGCACCAGCTGCATCTCGCGCGCGTCCCGGCCCCACGTGGCCAGCAGCGGGTGGCGGGGCAGGCCGGCGGTGGGGTCGTCGGCCCGCCGGGCGCCGGCGCGGGGGCGGTCCGGGCACTTCCCCACCGCTTCCCACAGGGCCCAGGACGGGTGCAGCAGGAACAGGTGCACGTCCCGCCCGGCGGCCACGGCGTGGAGCACGTCCAGGTAGCTCGGGGGCAGGCGGGTGAGCCCGAACAGCGAGACCCGCACGGGGAGGTCGAGCACGTCCGGCTCGTCGCGGATTCGCTCGCAGGCGGAGGCCAGCCGCTCGGCCGGGCTGGGGGCGGCGATGCGCTCCCGCAGGCGCCGCCACAGCGCCGGCTGCCACAGGGCGTCGGGCGGCAGGGGCCGGCCCCACCCGTCCGTGTCGTCCCCGGCGGCCCAGGCCCGCACCATGGCCGGGCGGTGGACGCCGTAGCCGTCGAACAGGTCGGCGATGTGGCGCACGGCCGACAGCCGGCGGGTGGGTGCGGCCGGCGCCGGCTCGGGCCCGGCCTCGGCCCCGGCCCGCCGGAGGTGGACGGCGAGGGGCTCCATCCAAGGCTCGTCGAGCGCGGCCTCCACCGCGTCCAGCAGGGGCCAGGCCGACCGGGCCGGCAGCCACGGGTCGGCGTCGGGGTCGACGCCCGACGCGGTGGCCACGGCCCCGCCCACCAGCCGGCCCGGGAACGGGAAGGACACGTTGGCGCACACGCCGTCGGCGCCGGCCGGCGACGCCCCGAGCCGGCCCGACAGGCGCTGCCCGAGCCAGCGCTCCACGCCCCGGGTCGGGACCGCCACCACCTCCGCCGTGAGAGGGTCCTCGAGCGGCTCGAGCAGCACGGAGGCCAGGGCCTCGGCCAGCCGGTCGGCCCGCTCGGCCCGATGGATTCGCAGCATGAGGATCACCCGGGGTTCGGTCCGCGCCCGCCGAGGGCTGGGCGAGCGTACCCCCGGGGTGTGACGCCACCCGGCCCGCCGTCGTCCAGGCCCGCTCCCGAGAATGGGGCCTGACGACCGGGGAGACGATCCGGCGGCCGTAGAGCGAGGTGGTGCCACCGGCCCACGGCTGAGCCTCGCGGTCCTGATCCGCACACCGACACGAAACCCATGTCGTTCTGCGGATCAGAACGGGAAACCGGCCCTACGGTCCGGCGGCCAGGAGGGCCGCCACCTCGTCGTCGCCGGTTTGGGAGAAGTCGCCGTACCACTGGCCGATGGCGAAGAACGGGTGGGGCTCGGCCGCGCTGACCAGCTCGTCGGCGTCGGTGCCGAAGCGGGACCGCCAGCCCGGGGGCGCCACCGGCACGGCCAGGACCACCCGCGCTGCGCCGTGGGCCCGCGCGACCTGGCACGCGGCCCGTGCCGTCGACCCGGTGGCGAGGCCGTCGTCCACCACGATCACCGTCCGCCCCGCCACCGGGACCCGCGCCCGATCGCCCCGGTACCGGCGGGCCCGCCGCTCCAGCTCGACCCGCTCCCGGGCCTCCACCGCCGCCAGCTCGGCCTCGGGGACACGGCCGGCGTGCACCACCTCGTCGTTCACGATGCGGACGCCATCCTCGCCGATGGCGCCCATGGCGAGCTCGGGCTGGGCCGGCAGGCCCAGCTTGCGCACCACGATCACGTCGAGCGGCGCGTGCAGAAACCGGGCGACCTCCGCCGCCACCGGCACCCCGCCACGGGGCAGTGCCACCACCACCGGGTCGCTCTCCCGCAGGTGGGCCAGGCACCCGGCCAGCACCCGGCCGGCGCTCGCTCGGTCCCTGAAGAGCATGGCCACCTCCCACCCCCTACCGGGCGTACGACCTCGCTACCTGTTGTCTGCCGATCTCTCACCCACGACACTAGGTGGAGCCTCTGGGCGTGAGCAGGCCGACGAGGAGGAAGACGATCGACCCCACCATGGCGGGGACGCCGACGGCGTTGTGCACGACCAGGCTGGTGCCGCTCACCTCGGAATCGCTGACGGCAGCGAGATAGCTGATGGCCGAGATGACGAAGATGACGGCCAGGATGGCGGCGGTCCGCAGCCGCCGGCGCCGCAGGTCGGCATCGGGCGTGCGGATCGAGCGGGCCAGGGCGCTCCTCTGCCCGGCAGCGAGGACCGCCGCGGCGACGAGGAGCAGGCTCCCCGGCCAGACGCCGGTGAGGACGCTCATGACGCCGCCGGCCGCGAGGAGCGTGATGCCGATCGCGCTGGCAGTGGCGCTGGTGGCTTCGTTCATGATGGTCTCCAGTCGGTAGCGGGGCACGGTGACCACGAGGTCGATGCCGGTCCGGCACCAGGCGGCGCGCGGGCCCCGGTCGCTGACGAGGTCGCCGAAGTGCTGGACGAGGTCGTCGCCGTAGCGCATCCGGAAATCCCTCGGGTAGAGGCGCACCAGCGAGCGGTACACGCGGAAGCGCCCCGGCATTGTCAGGTGGCCTGCGGTCGCAGGTTGCGGCGGGTGAGGCGCACGAGGCCGGCGAGACGGTCGGCCTCGTGGGCGCAGACCCGCTCGCCCAGTCCGCTCAAGCGGTAGTAACGACGGCGCTGATCGTCGTCGGGCGAGGGCCGATGCGGGAGCTCCTCGGCCAGTCCCTGCGCAACGAGCCGCTTCAGGGTCCCGTACAGCGTGGCCGGGCCCATGCGCACCACCCCGGCGGAGGAGCGCTCGACCGCCTGCATGATCGCGTAGCCGTGCTTGTCCCCCTCGGTCAGCGCCACCAGCACGTGGAACTGCGCCGGCGGCAGCGGGAGGAACGACACCGGATCGGAGCTCGTCACGCTCCCACTGTATCACTTATCGATATAGTGTCAAGCGATAGAGTCACCTGCCGCCGGCACCGGGCGCGCCACCCCGGTCCCTAGGAGCCCTCGACCTCGAACCACATCGGGTCGCGGCAGGCCGGGTCGCCGTTGTAGTTGATGGTCAGCTCCTCGCCGGGGCTGATGTCGCGCTGGGCCACGAAGACGATGGTGCGGGCCCCCACCCGCTTCTCCGTCCGCACCGTGGGCTCGTAGGAGTGGTTGAACAGCGAGGCCCGGCCCAGGGCCACGGCGAGGCTGCCCGTGTCGTCGTCCCAGGCGAAGCAGAACCGCCGCAGCTCGGTCTGGTCCACCAGGTCCCGCTGGCGGGCCGGCACGACCACCACCGGGGTGAGATCCACCACCTCGCCGGCGCTGAAGGCCCGCCCGGCCACCACGCCGCGACCCTTCCCGGGCACGCGCACCATCCGCAGGGCTGGGTTCGGGTCGCCGCCGGCCGCCGTCACGGGAAGACTCTTGCACGCCTCTCCCGAGTAAAGGTGAGACGGCGGCGGCGCCGTGCCGGAATCCCCCCGGTCCGGCTGGAGGGCCCGAACCGGCTAAGGTGGAACCCACGAGCGCCTCGCAAGGAGGCGTCCGCTGAAGAGAAGAGTCAAGTTGACCACAGGTACCGTCAAGTTCTTCAACTCCGAGAAGGGTTTCGGCTTCATCTCGCGAGACGGGGGCGACGA
>JBQTJJ010000072.1:0-7801 GCA_052387235.1 Actinomycetota bacterium | reverse complement strand
CCGGGCCCGCACCGGCACCCGGGTCGGCGCCCACCGCGCCCGCCCGCCGCTCGGTGATGGTGAGCATGTCCGGCGACTCGAGCGGCTCGCCCGCCCTGGCCATCGCCCTGGTGGGCGTCGGCCTCGCGCTCGCCCTCGGCGCCTCGGCCGTCGTGCTGGCCTCCCGCCGGGATCGCAGGACGCCGGCCCGGGCTGGTCGGTAGCACGCAGGAACAACCGGGATGAGCGGGGAACGGGCAGCCCTCGGGCTGCCCGTCCCTCGTGCCGGTGGCGCCCGCAGCTCCCTGCACGGAGGCCGAGAAGCTGCAAGGATCTGGTCACTAGCGGTACACGTAGTTCGAAGTCGAGGGAGTGAGACTGGGGAAGGGCCGCCGGCGTCGACAGGGCGCGTCGAGGCGGCCGGGGCATGGTGCGTGCGGGGGAGGCTGCGAGCGGCTGCCCTGGTCCGTGCTGCGCCCACTGGCACCGGAGCGACCAGCATCTGGCGGTCGCGGACAAGGAGCAACTGGCAGTGAAGACGGATCCCGACACCGTGTCCTCGAGCCCCTCCCACGCCGCGCCGCGGTCGGGGGGTGGGCGCACCGCCGCGCTGGTGGCGGCCGCCGGCCTCGGCCTCGTGCTGGTGGGAGTGGGCGTGGCCGTCAGCACCGGCGACGACGACGAGCCCCGCATGGAGGTGGCGGCCGGCACCAACCGGGCCATCACGGCCGACGGCACCGACCAGTTCGCGGCCCACAACTCCCCCACCGTGGTGGCCTCGCCCACCGATCCCGCCACCCTGGTCGTGGCGGCGCGGGTGGACCGGCCCCAGCTGTCGGCCGTGGTGGAGCGCTCCACCGACAGCGGGGAGACCTGGGACGAGACCCAGCTCCCCCTGCCGGCGGGTGAGGTGCGCGCCTTCGCACCCGACCTCGCCTTCGACTCGAAGGGGACGCTGTACGCCACGTTCCTCACCATGTCGGACCCCGACAACAACCCGACCGGGGTCTGGGTGGCCCGTTCCACCGACCAGGGCGCCAGCTTCGGGGCCCCGGTCAAGGCGGCGGGGCCGTACGGGTATCAGCCCCGGGTGCTGGTCAACGGGAACACGATCCACGTCAGCTTCGTCCAGGCGACCGACGCGGTGGAGAACGTCACCAACGGCTTCGGCCCGCCGCCCAACCCCGTGGTCATGGCGACCTCCACCGACTCGGGTGCCACGTTCTCGGCGCCCGTCACGGTGTCGGGCGACCGCGAGCGGGTCGGCGCGGCCACGCCGTTCTTCGGCCTCGAGGGTGAGCTGATGGTGCTGTTCCAGGACTTCGGCGACGACGAGACCGACTTCGAGGCCAGGTCCGGGCCAGTGCACGACGGCGACTTCTCGCTGGTGCTGGCCCGCTCGGACGACGGTGGCAGGACCTTCGAGGAAGCCTCGGTCGTCGACGACTCGGTCAAGCCGACGGCCCGCTTCAACCCTTACACCCCGGCCTATCCGTCGGTGGCGGTGTCGCCCATCGGCGATCCGCCCGCCGGCGACGCCATCTACGTGGCGTGGGCCGACGCCACCAACAAGGACTGGGACGTGTTCGTGCGCCGGTCGGGGGACGGCGGCGCGACGTGGGGACCGAGGGTGAAGGTCAACGCCGAGGCAGGCTCGGGGACCCACCAGTACCTCCCCAGCATCGCCGTTGCGCCAACCGGCCGCGTGGACGTCGCCTACTTCGACCGCTCCGAGGACGAGGACAACGTCCTGACGGCGGCGGCTCTGGCCACCAGCTTCGACGCCGGGGCCACGTGGCGCACCATCGCCGTGTCGGACCGCCTCTTCGATGCGCGGGTGGGCCCGCCGTCCCCCGAGCCCGGCAGCGCCGACGCCGGTAGCCGCATCGGCCTGGTGTCGCAGCAGGAGCGGGCGCTGGCGGTGTGGACGGACACCCGAGCCGGCTCGGACGAGAACGGGCGCCAGGACCTGTACTTCGCGCCGGTCCGCATCGCCCCCGAGCGTTGAGCGGGGCCCACGCCCCGCTCCCACGAGCACCCACGAGCACCCGAGGAGCTGCATGAACACCACCACGGCGCGACGGAACGTCGCGGCCCTGATCACGGCCGCTGTCACCGCGCTCCCCGTGCTCACGGTCGTGCCCGAGGCGACGGCCCAGACCGTCGGGGACCTCCGGTTCGGTGAGAACTACCGGCAGGGCACCGGGACGGCGGCGACCCGCGGCCGCGACGTCCCCGGCCTCGCCGTCGACCCGGCCGATCCGCGCCACGTCGTGTCGGTGGACGTCGACTACGAGAAGGGCGAGTGCTCGTTCAAGACCAGCTTCGACGGCGGCCTCACGTGGCCGAGCGCGGGGAACTTCGACGCCCCGGCCGGCTGGCCCGACCCACCCTGCTTCCAGAACTTCGACTCCGGTGGCTACGCCCACGGCAACGCCAGCGTCGTGTTCGGCGCCGGCCAGAACGTGTACACGGCCTTCTCGTCGCACCGCGGCCCCTACCAGCGCCCCGAGAGCAACATCATCGCCGGCATCGGCGACGACGCACTGGTCGTGCGCTCCGTCGACGGCGGCCGCACCTGGCAGACAGCCGTGCCGGCCATCCTCGGTGGCCCCGACGCCCAACCGTTCAACATCCGGCCCCAGGTGGCGGTCCACCGTGCCGCGGGGACGGGCGGGGCCGACCGCGTGTACGTGAACGCCTGGCGGTGCCGCGTCATCTCGAGCGGCTGCTCGGGCGGCAACGACATCCGTGAGATGTGGGTGGCCCGGTCCGACGACGGCGGCCAGACCTGGGCCGCGCCCGTGCGGGCCTCGGCCGACACCGGGGGCCCCACCGGCCCCAACCTGCCGGGCACGTCGCAGGTCAACGAGCCCAGCCAGCCCGTGGTCGATCCCCGCAACGGCTACGTGTATATGGCGTGGCGCCGGCGGGACGGGTCGCCCACGCCCACGGTCAACAACGTGGAGGTGGCCCGCTCCAAGGACCTGGGCCAGACGTGGGAGCGGTTCACCGCCGGGCCCGCCGTCGGCTCCGCCCACCCCCGGATCGCCCTCGACCCCACCACCGGCACCCTGTACGTCGTCTACCAGAACAACGCGTTCGGGTCGCCCACCACCGATCAGGACGTCGTCTTCGTCCGCTCCGCCGACACGGGCGCCGGCGCCGGCGCGGCCTGGACGGCCCCCAGGCGGGTGAACGACGACCCCCTGAACAACAACGCGGCCCAGCAGGTCCCGAGGGTCGAGGTGGCGCCCGGCGGGCGGATCGACGTGGTGTGGATGGACCGCCGCCACGACCCCACCAGCCCCACCAGTCGGGGTCGGGCCGACATCTTCTACGCCTACTCGCTGGACGGCGGCGCCTCCTTCTCCGCCAACCGGCGCGTCACCGACCGGCACCTCAACCGAGACGTCGGCCTCACCGGTGTGGGCGGCTACACCTGGTACGGGCCGGTGCTGGCGGCGATGGGCGACGACGAGGTGCTCTTCGCGTGGACCGACTCCCGCGAGGGCAACTACCACAACGGGGCGCAGGACGTCTACCTGTCGAAGCTGCACCTTCGCTCTACCGGCGTACCCGTGAAGCGGCTGGCCGACGCCAGCCGGGCCGGGCTGTCGGTGGCCCTGTCGAAGATCGCCTATCCCGGCGGGCTGGAGGCGGTCGGCGCCGTACCCCTCCCGGTCACCAGGCCCGTGGTCGTGAACGAGGGCGACCCGGTGGCGGCCCTGGCCGCCGCGCCCCTCGCCCGAGCCAACTGGGCCCCGCTCCTGCCGTCCTCGTCCGCCCGCCTCACCAGCGAGCAGCGCAGCGAGGTGGCCCGGCTCGAGCCGGTGGGGGCGTACCTGGTGGGCGACGAGAACGCCCTGGGCGGCGGGGTGGTCGCCGCGCTCGACGAGGCCAAGGTGCCGGCCTCCGAGATCCGGCGCATCACCGGTTCGTCGCCGGCCGACACGGCCAAGCAGATCGCCGTCCAGATGGACAGGCGCACGGACGCGCAGCGGGCGTCCAACACCAAGGCGTTCGACGTCGCCGTCATCGTCAACCCCGCGAACGCGGAGTCGACGGCGGCGGCGTCGCTGGCCACGGCCCTCGCCGTGCCGATCCTGTTCACGGACCGGGACTCGGTCCCCACCGCCACGCGCGAGGCCCTCAGCCTCCTGAACATCCCCAACACGCTGATCGTGGGCGGCGGCGGTGCCGTCTCCGACGCCGTGGTCAGCTCGCTCCCGGGATGGAAGCGGGTGCCCGGTGGCGACACGGCCAGCCTGTCGGCGGCGGTGGCGGCCGAGTCCAAGGCCCGGCGCCTTCCCACCAACATCGTGTACGTGGCCGACGCCGGCCAGCGCGTCGAGGCGGCCGCGGTGGCCGCGACGGTCGGACGGACCGGCGGGCTCAGCGTGCTCGTACCGGGCGCCGATCCCGCCGCCGCCGAGCAGGTGCTCGCCGCGGCGGGCCTGCGCGCCACCACCGACCGCCTGGTGGTGGCCCGGTCGGTGGACACGAGCGGGCCCGGCTACCGGCTGGTGGCCCGAGACGGCGGGATCTTCGCCTTCGGTGGCGCCGGCTTCTTCGGCTCCATGGGGGCGGCCCGTCTCAACCAGCCCATGGTGGGCATGGCCACGTCGCCGTCCAACCGCGGCTACTGGACCGTGGCCGCCGACGGCGGGGTGTTCTCGTTCGGCGAGGCCCGCTACCGCGGTTCCACCGGCGCCATCCGGCTGGCCCAGCCCATGGTGGCGATGGCGCCCACCCCCTCGGGCAACGGCTACTGGCTGGTGGCCCGCGACGGCGGGGTGTTCGCCTTCGGCGACGCCAGGTTCCACGGCTCCACCGGCGCCCTGTCGCTCAACCAGCCGGTGGTGGGCATGGCCGCCACCCCGTCCGGGCTCGGCTACTGGCTGGTGGCGGCGGACGGCGGGGTCTTCGCCTTCGGCGACGCCAGGTTCCGCGGCTCCACCGGCGCGCTCAGGCTCAACCAGCCCATGGTGGGGATGGCGGCCAGCGCGTCGGGTCTCGGGTACTACCTGGTGGCCCGCGACGGGGGCATCTTCGCCTTCGGCGACGCCGCCTTCGCCGGATCCACCGGCGCCACCCGTCTGAACCAGCCCATCGTCGGCATGGACGTCACCGCGTCGGGAAGGGGCTACTGGCTGGCGGCCGGCGACGGCGGGATCTTCGCCTTCGGCGACGCTCCGTTCGCCGGTTCGACCGGCGGCGCCCGCCTGGCCGAGCCCGTGGTCGCCATGTCGGCGGGCCGGGGCTGAGCGCAGGGGCGACCGGGCCCGGTCCCGTCCCGACCGGTGGTGCCATGCCGGGGGCGCGCGCTCAGGAGCGGCGTGCCGCGAAGAAGGCGGTGAGGAGGGCGGCGGCCTCGGGGGCCAGCACGCCGGCGGTGACGGCCACGGCGTGGTTGAGCCGGGGGTCGACGCAGAGGTTGTAGAGGGAGCCGCAGGCGCCGGCCTTCGGGTCGGCGGCGCCGAACACCACCCGCGCCACCCGTGCTGCGACCAGCGCGCCGGCGCACATCGGGCACGGCTCCAGGGTCACCACGAGGGTGACGCCGTCCAGCCGCCATGTGCCCAGGGCCCGGGCCGCGTCCTGGATGGCCAGCAGCTCGGCGTGCGCCACCGGGTCGCCCAGGCGCTCCCGTTCGTTGTGCCGGCGGGCCACGACCCGACCCCCGGCCAGCGCCACCGCCCCTACCGGGACGTCACCGTGGCCCGGGGCCAGGGCCGCCTCCTCCAGGGCGAGGCGCATCACCTCCTCGTCGCTCACGGTCCCGACCGTAGGCCGGCGCGGGGCACCGGCCCGATTTCCCCCGGCACGGGGAGGGATCTCGCCGCCGGCGTCGAAGTTGGGAGCACTCCCTTCGGGCGGTGCTTGGGGCCGACCGGGGGGCCCAGGTGGAGGAGCGGCTTGCGGAGAGCGGGCAGGCGGGAGAGGACCAGGGCGGGCGCGGCCGCGCTCGCGGTGTTCGTGGTCGGCGTCGGCGCGGCAACCCGCGGCCCTGGCCTGCCACCCCCGGGCATGCCCGTGGGTCTCGCCGTGTCGGCCGGGGTGGCAGCGCCCCCGCAGGCGCTCCCCGTACCGCCGCCGGCGGCAGCCCCGGTGGCGCCCGTGGAGGAGCCCCGCCCCGACCCGGCGCCGGCCGTGGTGGAGGTGGCCATGTCGCCGCCCCCGGAGGTCTTCGACGCCCCGCCCCCGCCCCCCCCGCCCCCGCCCGCCGTCCTCCGGGCTCCACCCCCGGCCCCCGGCTCGTCCCAGAGCGGTGGGACCTGGGCCGTGATCATCGGGATCGACGACTACCCCGGCACCCGCAGCGACCTGCGCTCGGCCGTCAACGACGCCAATGACGTCGACACGGCCCTGGCCGGCATGGGGGTTCCGGCCACCAACCGGCTGGTCATGCGAAACGGCCAGGCGTCGGCCGACGGGATCCGGTCGGGGGTGGAATGGCTCGTGTCACGGGCCGGGCCCGACGCCACCGCCGTGTTCTTCTACGCTGGCCACGTCCGCAAGGCCGGCCTCACCACCGAGGCCCTGGTGGGCGCCGACGGCCGGCTCATCGAGGACCGGGAGCTGGGGGAGCGGCTCTCCCACCTGCCGGCCCGGCGGGCGTGGATCGCCATGGCGTCGTGCTACGGCGCCGGCTTCACCGAGGTGCTGGCGCCCGGCCGCGTGCTCACCGGGGCCGCCGGTCCCGACACCCTGGCCTACGAGAGCTCGGAGTACGGGCGCTCGTTCATGGTCCAGTACATGGTGCGGGAGGCCATGATCGAGAAGCGGGCCGGAGCGACGACGGTGCAGGCCGCCTTCGCCTACGCCATCGCGGAGCTGGCCCGCGAGCACCCGGCCCGCCAGCCCGTGCAGATCGACATGGGGCTGGGCCCGCTCGACCTGCGGCCCCTCCTCGCCCCCGAGCCGGCGCCCTCGCCGCCGCCGACCACACCCGTGACGGCGCCGCCCACCCCGCCCACCACGGTCTGCCGCCAGCTGCTGCTCTTCGCCTGCAGGTAGCCGCCCGGGGAGGGCGGGTCAGGGCAGGGTGGCGTCCGGGTCCGCCGGCGCCGTGCCGGCGAACACCGGAGCCTCCAGGTCCTCGGGCCCGGACGCCGCGCACACGACCTCGTCGCCGTCCTCGAAGGTGAGGACGGTGCGGTTGTCGGGGTGGGGGCGGACGTGGATCGAGAGGAACTGCTCGAGGTCGTCGAACACGCTGATGGAGCCGCGCGGCGGCGGGGTGAGCCAGTGGATGACCACCACGCCGGTGGAGAAGTGGACGCCCTCGAGGACGATGCCGGTGCCCGATACGCCCGACACGTCGAACTCACGTCGCATCGTGAAGCGGCGCATGCCGTCGGGAGCTCGCTCGGTCATCATCCCTCCCCGGGGTGCCGTGGCGTGGTCGCCGGTACCAGCATCCCACGCCCGGGGCCGGGCGGTGGACGCGGTCCGACGGGCGCCCCGGGGAGGGGCCGGAGCGGAGGGAGTGGGATTTGAACCCACGGTGGCTTGCGCCACACACGCTCTCCAGGCGTGCCGATTCGGCCGCTCTCGCATCCCTCCAGGGAGCACGCAGGCTATCCTCCTGGCCCGGCCGGTCGTTCGGTGCGGCGGTCGGGTCCTGCGCAACTGCGCCCCGTGAACCGAGTCAGGGCCGGAAGGCAGCAGCTCTCAGCGGAAGGTGCGGTGTGCCGCAGACCGCCTGACCGCCGCACCGGACGGCCGGCCGCCGGACGCGGGGGCCGCGGCCGGCGCCGCGGGGTTTTGGGGGGGGGGGCCGCCACCCACTGGCCATCCCGGGGCTCTAACCGCGGGT
>JBQTJJ010000071.1:0-1657 GCA_052387235.1 Actinomycetota bacterium | reverse complement strand
CGATGGCAGCCGCTGCGAGCGCGGTGACGAACAGGCCGAAGCGGCGAGTGCTCATTGGCGTCCCTTTCCCTTGAACACCGAAAGCATAACCGTAGATGCGAAACACTCCAAGGGGCAGGCCGGAGGCACACCATCCTGCAGCCAGCGGAGAGGGAGGGATTTGAACCCTCGGACCCAGTTTCCCAGGTCAACTCATTAGCAGTGAGTCCGATTCGGCCGCTCTCGCACCTCTCCCGGCCACCATCGTAGGCGCACCCGGCCTGGGGCACGGCGCTCCCGACGGACGCCATGGCGGCCGCCGACTCGTGGGGAAGACCGCAAGGGCCTGCCAGTGGGTTCCTCCCGGATCGACAAGCAGCAGACCGGCGTCGCCCCTTCACTCACGTAGTTGCCTCGCAGTCCCCAAACCGCCGGCATCACGCTCGTCCATGGCGCGCAGGGACCGCCAGCTTCCGGCGCGATCGCCGAGAGCCGGGGAGGTCAGGGGCGAGCCTCGTAGAGGTTGTTGAACGGGTTGTCCCAGGCGACGAGACGGGAACGGGAGAACCCCGCCCGCTCGCACAGCTCCCGGAAGGTGCGCGGGCTCAGCCCGCACGTCCCCAGCCCGGCGCCGCCGTGGGCCAGCGACGTGGTCATGCAGTACATGACGCTGATCCCGTAGAGCAGGGCCTTGAGCGGCCCCGTGTTCTCCTCCAGCCGGTCGGAGCAGTTGATGTCGAGGCACAGGTAGATCCCGTCGTCCCACAACGCCTGCCGGATGGAGGTCAGGATGGCCGAGGGGTCGACGGCGTCGTGGAGCACGTCCCACGTGGTGACGACGTCGAACGGCCCGTCGAGCCCGGCGGCCGCGTCCCGCAGCTCGAAGCGCACCCGGCCGGCCACGCCGGCGGCGTCCGCGTTGGCCCGCGCCCGCTCGACGTTGGGGGCGAAGACGTCGTAGCCGACGAACTCCGAGCCGGGGTAGGCCTGCACCAGCCGGATCAGGGCACGGCCCTGGCCGCAGCCGACGTCGGCCACCCGGGCGCCCGCCTCCAGTTTGGCGTGGGCGTCGGGGCAGGCGGGCAGCCACTGCTGGAGCAGGAGGTTCTCGTGCCACATGGCCGTGAAGCGGTCCATCCCGATGTACACGTCCTCCGGGAAGCTGTCCTGGGCCACGCCGCCGCCCCGCCGGAAGGCCTCGGTCAGGGCGGGGATGCGCTGGAGGGCGCCGACGATCTCCTGGTGCACGCCGCCGAAGAACGACGGCCCCGGCTCGTCGACGAGGGTGGGGGCGTGCTCCGCCGGCAGGGCGAACCGCTCGCCGCCGGCGTCGTAGGTCACGTAGCCGGCGGCGAACATGGCGGCGAGCCATTCCCGCACGTAGCGCTCCTGGGTCCCCGTCCGCCCGGCCAGCTCGGTGCTGGTGGCCGGGCCGGCGGCGGCGAGGGCCTTCCACAGGCCCAGCCGGTCGCCGATGCTGGCCAGCACCACTGTGGTGAGGCCGGCGGTGTCGTTGACGACGCGGCCGGTGAAGGCCTGCGCCCTGTCCTGGTCGATGGTCGTGGTCATGGCCGCCTCACCCGACCGGGGCCTCGACGGCCATGCCCAGCAGCTGCTCGTCGCTCACGGTGGCGTCGAGGTCGGGGTGGGCCTCCCTGAGGTGCCGGCGGGCCTCGGC
>JBQTJJ010000070.1:0-44067 GCA_052387235.1 Actinomycetota bacterium | reverse complement strand
CCCAGGTGGCGGCAGGCGCCGGTCGGGACCAGGCAGCCAAGAGCTACCGGCTCCTCCGGGCGATCCTCAACACTGCCGTCGACGACGAGTTGATCGTGCGCAACCCGTGCCGGATCCGAGGCGGCGGAGCCGAGCGGGCTGACGAGCGCCCGATGATCGACGCAGCCCTCGTCTTTCGGCTCGCTGACTCGATCAGCGAGCCGTTGCGGGCGCTCGTCATCCTCGCCGGCTTGGTCGGGCTGCGATCGGGTGAACTCCTCGGCCTGCGGCGCTGCGACATCGACCTCGAGAAGCGCCAGCTCAAGGTCTTGGTGCAGGCGCAGCAGGTCGTAGGCGAGGGGCGGATCGTCACCGGCCCGAAGTCGGAGGCTGGTCAGCGGACGGTGAGCTTGCCCAAGATCGCCGTCGAGGCTCTGGAGAAGCACCTCGCCAGCTATGGCCAGCCCGGCGAGAGCGGTGTCTTGTTCACCGGGCCACGAGGCGAGCCGATCACCAGGGCGCTGCTCTCGAAGGAGTGGCAGGCGGCGAGGGCGTCAGCCGGTGCGCCTGAGGGCCTCCGGATCCACGACCTCCGCCACCACGCGGCGACGTTGACCGCCCGGATGCCCGGGATCACGACGAAGGAGCTGATGGCGCGCATCGGTCACGCCTCGCCAAGAGCGGCGCTCATCTACCAGCACGCAACCGAGCAGCGTGACCGTGAGATCGCCGCCTACCTCGACAGCACGATCGATCGCCCGACGGGCGCCGGTGGGATGCTGGAGGACCCATGACGGGCTGCGCAGCGATCCTTGACGGCGAACGCACGGACGTCCGTGAGGACTGTCGCCACCGAGCTCCGTGACGACGATGATCGTTACCTCCCGGACAGGCCATTAACACTCATGGCAGATCCCAACGACCCGTCTGCACTGACGCGCTTCTTCGTCGCTCATCCATGGCGTGCCGCGCTCCTCAGCGGAGCGCTCATCCTTGGCTGGGGTCTTGCTCTGGACTTGCCGGCGGTCGTCAGCGTCGCTCTCGGCGCCGCGCTGTTCGCCTTCACCGGACTCATGTGGCGGTCGGGTGGGCCAGCCCATCGGTTCCGGGCCTACATGCTGCGGCGGTTTCCTAAGCGCAACTGATCCGACCGCGGGATGGACGCGGGATGGCCGTTCCGCCAGCAAGCGAGCCAAAGCCCTGCGCAGGGCCGTGACCAGCACGAACGTCTTGGAGGCGGCGACCGGAATCGAACCGGTGTACAGGGCTTTGCAGGCCCTTGCCTAAACCACTCGGCCACGCCGCCAGGCGTCCGTGCAGCCTACCCGCGGCCTTGTCCCGCCCGATCGAACTCCTGGTATGGGATCGACCGCCCTGATGGCCGGCCTGCGAGACCAGGCGTTTGGCCGGTCAGCCGGGGGTCAGGACTGGCGGTAGCGGGCCGCCCAGAGGGCGGTGCGGGCCATGTAGGCGCCGGCGGCGGGGGGGCCGGCGGCGCCGTACGCGCCGTCGTAGCCGGGAGAGCAGATGCCGTCGGGGAAGCAGTAGGGCACGGCCGGCTCGATCTGGGTTCCCTCGTGCCACTCGTTGTAGCTCGTGATGCTCACCACGTCGGCGCCGGCCTCGATGGCCGCGGCCCAGGTGGTGTCGTAGCGCAGGCCGCCGTCGCGGGACACGAACTGTGCGTCCCGTGGCTTGGTGCGGCTGGCCACGTAGCCGGGCGACGGCGAGGGCGAGCAGAGCACGTTGGACTGGCGGGCGCCGGCGCAGACAGCTGCGAACTCCGACGGCGCGAAGCGCACCGCGTCGTAGACGTAGATGCCGTCGAAGCCGGCGGCCTTGGCGTAGGAGGCGAAAGTGCCGGCCTTGACGGAGGTCGGGCTGTCGCTCTGCCCCATGAGCCGCACGTCCGCCCCGATCCGCGTGCGGGCGTCCGCCCAGGCTCCGGCCGGGACGTCGTCGGCGTCGAAGATCCACACGTCCCGGATGCCGAGGGTGCGCAGGTAGGCGATGTCCTGCTCGGTGGAGGCGACGGTGCGGCCCACATAGGGCTCGAGGTGCACCGCCACCCGCACCTTCCAGGCCGCTGCGGCCTGCAGGACGCCCGGCAGCGCCTTGTCCTCGAACGAGTTCCTGCCCCACCACGACGAGACGACCACGTCGATGCCGGCGGCGGCGATCTCGGCCATGTGGGCGTCGAGGACAGCGGGGTCGGTGCTGCTGTAGGCCCCCCGCTGGGGGTAGAAGTTGGCGGCCACGTCCTCGGGCGGCTTGTGGCCGTTGGCCTCCCAGTGGCGCCAGTCGCCGTCCCGGTCCTGGCGGGCGTACCAGGGGTAGTAGAACACCGCCACCTCGGGCGTGGCCCGCACCGGCGGCGCCACCATCCCCACTATCGGCGCCGTGAGGGCCTGACCGCCCATGCTGCCGGCGAAGGTGGCGGCTCCGAAGGCGAAGATGCCGCCGTCGGAGGCGACCAGCCAGTACCCCAGTCCCCGGGGAGTGGCAGCCATGGCCACGATCGGCTTGTTCAGCGGCGAGGCGCCCATGGAGCCCTGGAACACGGCGTCACCGAAGGCGAAGATGCCGCCGTCGGACGCCACCATCCAGTAGCCCCGGCCGGACGGCGTCGGTGCCATGCCGACCACCGGCTTGTTGAGCTTGATCCCGCCCGACGATCCGCGGAAGATGGCGTCGCCGAACGAGAAGACGCCGCCGTCGGTGGCCACCAGCCAGTAGCCCCGACCCGACGGCGTCGGCGCCATGGTGACGATGGGCTTGTTCAGTGGAATGGCCCCGGTGGAGCCGCGGAACACCGCGTCGCCGTAGGAGAACACACCACCGTCAGAAGCGACGAGCCAGTAGCCCTTGCCGCTGGGCGTGGCCGCCATGGTGACGATGGGGCGGTTCAGGACGACGTTGCCGGCCGACCCGTGGAACTGGGCGTCACCGAAGGCGAACACACCGCCGTCCGAGGCCACCAGCCAGTAGCCCTTGCCGGTGGGCGTTGCCGCCATGGCGACGATCGGGCGGTTCAGCCTGTTGGCTCCGGCCGACCCGTGGAACGACGCCCCGCCGAAGCCGAACACGCCGCCGTCGGTGGCGGCGAACCAGTAGCCCCGGGAGACCGGCAGCGGCGCCGCCGCTCCGGCCGGAGTAGACCACGAGGACACCACCGCGCCGCCCAGGACGAGGGCGCTCACCAGCATCGAGATCCCGAGCCGCCGCATGGGAATGCAGTCTGCCTCGGCCGGGGGGCGCGGGTCACGCACCCCGCCGTCACAGGACCTCGTCGAGGCTCCCGTTCCGCACGTCGTATGCCGGCCAGTACCGCCAACCGGCGGGCGGGCGATATGGGCAGCTCGCCCTTTCGAAGAGGCGGCGTAGGCCCCGCTGCTCTCGAGCACTTGGTCGGTCACGCGCACCCCGGTCGATTCGCAGGTTGCGAAACCTCTGGATTGGTCAGGAGTCGCCAACGAGGCATCCTGGCGGGATGTCCGCCGCCTCCGCCTGGACCGAGGCGCTCGCCTCGTGGGCCATCCCCGACCACATCCTCGAGCAGGCCCCGGAGTCGCCTTGGTGCTTCCCACCGCGCCTGTTCGCCCACGCCGCCGTGCAGGCCCTGGCCGACCCGACGGGCAGCCCGTCCCGCCGGCGGGCCCTGGAGGTCCTGGCCGACGGGGGCAGCGTCCTGGACGTGGGCGCCGGCGCCGGCGCCGCCAGCCTGCCCCTGGCTCCGCCTGCCGGTGCGCTGACCGCCGTCGACCAGAGCGCCGAGATGCTGGCCGAGTTCGCGTCCGGGGCCGATCGGCGGGACGTGACGCACCGTGAGGTCGAAGGCCTGTGGCCGGCGGCGGCATCGGAGGTGGAGCCGGCCGACGTGGTGGTGTGCCACCACGTCCTCTACAACGTGGCCGACCTCGTTCCCTTCGCCGACGCCCTCACCCGCTCGGCCCGCCGCCGGGTGGTGGTCGAGCTCAGCGAGGCCCATCCCGCCGCCAACCTCAACCGGCTGTGGAAGGAGCTGCACGGGATCGACCGGCCCATGTCGCCGGTTGCGGCGGACGCGGTCGCCGTCCTGCGGGAGATGGGCCTGGACGTGGCGTCGGAACCGTTCGAGCGGGGCGCCCTGTGGGACGAGGCGGCCCGGGCCGAGATGGTGGGTTTCATCCGCCGCCGCCTCTGCCTGGGGCCGGATCGGGACCCCGAGATCGATGCCCTCATCGGGCCGGCCGACGTCCAGCCGCCGCGCCGGCTGAGGGCGGTGTGGTGGCCGGGCGCGGCGCCGGCATGAGCACACCGCGCGAAAGACCGGTGCCCAAGGGTGTCGGACGTTTCATACTTACCGGGTGATCAACTACGCGGGGTGGCGGATGCTGCACACCGGGAAGGTGGACGGCGACGCCACCATCTCCCGGGAGCTGGTGGCGAGGGTGTGGGGATTCGCCCGGCGGTACCGGCGCAAGATCGCCGGGCTGCTTGCCACCATCGTGGTCACCTCCATCGTGGCCGCGGTCCCGCCGCTGCTCTACCGGGCCGTGATCGACGACGCCATCGGCAAGCGGAACTTCGGTCTCCTCAACGTGCTGTGCGTGGCCATCCTCCTGGCGGCCATGGCCGTGACGGTGGGCCAGGTGGCGAGCCGGTGGTTCGTCAGCCACATCGGCGAGGGCATGATCTTCGACCTGAGGGTGGCGTTGTTCGACCACATCCAGCGCATGCCCATCGCCTTCTTCACCCGGTCCCAGACCGGCGCCGTCACCAGCCGGCTCACGAACGACCTGCAGGGCGGGCACCGGGTCTTCACCGAGACGCTCAGCTCCATGGTGCAGACGCTGCTGGGCCTCACGGTGACGCTCATCGCCATGTTCCTCCTGGAATGGCGCCTCACCCTGCTGGCGCTGCTGATCGCGCCGTTCTTCATCGTGGTCACCCGCCGCATGCGTGGCCGCCTCCACGCCCTCATGGCCGAGCAGATGGACGCCAACGCCCAGATGACGGCCCAGATGACCGAGCGCTTCCAGGTGGGCGGTGCCCTGCTCATGAAGCTGTTCGGGCATCCCCGCCGGGAGGTCAACGGCTTCTCCACCAGGGCCGGTCGCATGCGCGACGTGGGGATCGACACGGCCGTCTACAGCCGGGTCTTCCACGGCATGTTCGGCCTGGTGGCGGCGGTCGGCATCGGCGTCGTCTACTGGGCCGGCGGCCGCATGGCCATCGACGGCTCCGTCACCCTCGGCACCATCGTCGCCTTCACCGCCTACCTCACCCAGCTGTACGGGCCCATGACCATGCTGGCCGGCGCCCGGGTCGACCTGGCCGGCGCCGTGGTGTCGTTCCAGCGGGTCTTCGAGGTGCTCGACTTCCCCTCGGCCATCGCCGAGCGCCCATCGGCGGTGGAGCTGGTGGCGCCCGCCGGGCGGGCCGAGTTCTCCGAGGTGTGGTTCCGCTACCCGCCCGCCACCGAGGTCACCCTCACCTCGCTCGAGGGCGAGTACACAGACGTCGGCTTCGACGAGCGGGCCTGGGTGCTCAAGGACGTCTCGTTCACCATCGAACCCGGACAGAGCGTGGCCCTGGTCGGGCCCTCGGGGGCGGGCAAGACCACGATCGCCATGCTGCTCCCCCGCATCCACGACGCCACCGCCGGCGTGGTGTCGGTGGAGGGCCACGACGTGCGGGACCTCACCCTCGCCAGCCTCGGCTCGACGGTGGGCATGGTGATGCAGGACGCCCACCTGTTCCACGACACCATCCGCCACAACCTGCTCTACGCCCGACCCGACGCCACCGAGGCCGAGATGATCGAGGTGGCCAAGGCGGCCCGCATCCACGACCTGGTGGCGTCCCTGCCCGACGGCTACGACACCGTGGTGGGCGAGCGTGGCCATCGCCTGTCGGGCGGCGAGAAGCAGCGGGTCGCCATCGCCCGCCTGCTCCTCAAGGACCCGGCCATCGTCATCCTGGACGAGGCCACCGCCCATCTCGACTCCGAGTCGGAGCTGCTCATCCAGCGGGCCTTGGCCGAGGCGCTCTCGGGACGCTCCAGCCTGGTGATCGCCCACCGCCTGTCCACGGTGGCGGCGGCCGACCAGATCCTCGTGCTCGACCAGGGTCGCCTCGTGGAGCGGGGCACCCACGACGAGCTGGTGGGGGCGGGTGGGCTCTACGAGGAGCTGTCCCGCATCCAGTTCGACCGCCCCACCGTGGACGGCTTCGACGGCGCCTCCCGCCGGCGCCCGGCCTGACGGCCCGTTCCGGTAGCCGGTACGGCACGGTTTCCGTGTCGTTCCGGCTACCAGGTGCCGTCAGTCGTCGAGCTCGGGCACGCCCATGGCTCTGGCCGCCGCGATCCAGCCCTCGGTCCGGGGCCAGACCACGATGTCGCGCCCGTCCGCCGCAGCCGGGTCGAGGGTGAAGATGACGACCTCGCCCTCCGGGCCGTGGCGCCACATGTCGGGCGGGAGGGGCATGACGCCGGTCCAGTACGAGCAGACCCGGTTCCACGGCACCTGGAGCGAGACGTTCCGCCCCCGGGTGCGACCCCCGTCATCCTCCTCGGTGCCCTCGAACATGACGATGCGGGAGTCGGTGGCGGCTGTGTAGCGGGGGGCCGAGACCTCGCTCAGCAGGATGCCCTGGAGGAAGCCCTCGCCGCAGGCACCGTCCAGCTCCCTCTCGCCGGCCGCCAGCCATCCCATGGCGTAGCGCCCGCCCCTAGCCCCGGCGAGGGTTCCCGGCCGGGGCCTTGGCCGCCTTGGCCGTGGTTCCCGCGCCGGTGACCCGGCCCCCGGTGGCCTTGGGCGCCTTCGCGACCTTGGCCGGGGTGGTGACGGCCCGCTTCGCGACCTTGGCCGGGGTGGTGACATCCTTTGGCGCCTTGCCGGCCGTGGCCGACGCCTCCGCCTTGGCCGGCGGGATGCGCCGGCCGGCCGCGTCCCGCTGGGCCGGCTTCGGCGTGCGGGTGCCGGGCGCGCCCGTGACGACCGGCGCCTTGGCCGTTCTGGCGCCGGCCGTGCCCCGCGCCGCCGCCGCCCTGGCCGAGCCAGTGCCCGCCACCGGCGTGCCGGGCGTCCTGCCGCCACCGGCCGGAGAGCCGGGCTTGCCCGGCGTGCCGAGCGTCCTGCCGCCACCGGCCGGAGAGCCGGGCTTGCCCGGCGTGCCGGGCGTCCTGCCGCCACCGGCCGGGGAGCCGGACCTCACCGGCGTGCCGATGAGCCGGCCGGGCGCCTTCCTCGCGGGTGCGGCGGTGCCCGCGGCCTGCGCCGCCTTCTTCGCGGGTGCCGCCGTGCTCCTGGCCGGCGCCTTCTTGGCGGCAGGACCCTTCTTGGCGGCAGGTCCCTTCCTGGCAGCCGCGGCCGACCCGGTTGCCGGGGCCTTCTCGACGGCCGCCGTCTTCCTGGCGCCGGCGGCCGCCTTCTTTGCCACCGACTTCTCGGCCGCGACCTTCTTCTTGGCCTTCGCCGGCGCCTTTGCCTTGGCCGGTGCCGCCGCCTCCGCCGCCGCCGCCGCGTTGGCCCGCTCCGACCGCTGCCGGTTGAAGGCGCCGGTCTGGGCCGCGGCCATGTTCATCATCCCGGGCGGCTTGCCTCGGCGCAGGACGTTCATCTGGTGGGCAGCCCGGATGTCGGAGATCTCGGGGGAGTCCTCGGCCGGTGCCGCCCGGGACTTCTGCTCCCTGTACTCGCGCTGCAGGCGCTCGGCCCGCTCCATCACGTCGCGCAGGGCCCGGTCCCGCTGGCTCTCGACCGAGCTGGGGTCGAGCCGGGGGCGGGCCCAGTCCTCCATGCGACCCCCGCGGCCCACGGCCCAGTCGCGCAGGGCCAGCTCGGTGATGGCCTCCTCCTCCTCCCGCGCGTTGCGCGGCCCCGCGTACGAGGCCTCCTCCTCGTCCTCGCTCTCGTCGTCGTACTCGTCCTCGTCGGGCGCCGGCGGGGCGAACCCGGGCGAGCGCGACGCGGCGGGTGGGTTGGCGGGCGAGCGGGCCGGCGCCGGCGCGCGCGAGGCGGGGGGCGTGAACGAGCGGGCGGGTGAAGGAGCGGCGGCCGGCGGCCGGCGGGTGAGGCGAGCCAGTTCGGCCTCCGCCTCCCGCTCGGCTTCGTCCCGGGACGACCTCCCGTCCCCCCCGGCGCCGAAACGCGGCTTCTTCATCCCCGGAATCGTAGCGTCCGGCCGGCGCCCTGCCATCTGCGCGAACCGGCGATACTGCGCCATGCGCGCGTCCACTCGCTGGTCCAGGCTCGTCACCGCCCGCCTCGCAGAGATGGAGGAGCTGTGCCCTGGGACCGGCGTCATCGGCGCCCGGTACTGGAACGGGGCCAGGGCGCGCCGCTTCCCCGGGTACGTGGCCGGGCGGGCCGAGCGCGACCCGCTCTACAAGCGGATGCGGCGGGCCTCGGGCCGGCGCTCCACCGTGCTCGACGTCGGCGCCGGGCCGGGCCGGTTCTCGCTGGCGCTCGCCCCCCACGTGGACCGGGTGGTCGCGGTCGACGCCAGCCCGGCCATGGTGAGGCTGCTCACCAGGACGGCCCGTGAGCTGGGGCGATCGAACATCCGAACCGTCACCGGGCGCTGGGAGGAGGTCGAGGTCGAACCGGCCGACGTCGTGGTCTGCTCCTACGTGCTGCCGCTCATCGCCGACGCCGCGTCCTTCCTCCGCAAGCTCGACCAGGCCTGCCGGCGGCGGGCCTTCGTCTACCTCAACGCCGCCAGCGCCGACCACCTCTTCGACCCGCTCTGGCGCCACTTCCACGGCACCCCCCGCCGGCCGGCGCCGACCTACCTCGACGCCGTCGCCGTGCTGGCCGAGCTCGGGATCCGGGCCGAGGTCGAGGTGGTGGAGCTGGCGACCCGCGGTCGCTACGCCACCCTCGACGCCGCCGTCAAGGCCTACCGCGACCAGCTCTGCCTGCCCGACGAGGCCCGCGTCCGCCGGGAGCTGCGCGGCCTGCTGTCGTCCTGGCTGGTGCTCGACGGTGGCGAGCTGCGCGCGCCCGTGCGGACCACGCCGGCGGCCATCCTGAGCTGGTCCCCGGCGCCCGGGGACGGGCCTAGCCACAACGGGCCATTTCGAAAATAGCCCTTGGCCCGCAGGGCGCCCGTCTCGACACAAAACCACGACCTGGTGTGCCGACGAGATGGGGGCCTGGTGCAGACGACCACGAGCACGGGCGGGGGCGGGGTAGTTCCCGCCGCCGGGTCACGGGGCAGGCGGCGCACCGGCCGGCTGGTCGTCGGCATGGCGCTCGGCGCCGGCGCACTGCTCGGGTCGGCCGGCCCGGCGGCGGCAGTCGACTGCTCGCCCGCCATGGTGTTCCTCCGGCTGTGCGGTGCCACCGTGACGCCCCTCCCCACCACCACGACCACCACCGCGCCCCCGCTGGTGTCCCTGCCCCCGGCGACGCTGCCCCCGGTGACGCTCCCGCCGGCGGTGACGCCGCCCCCCGCCGCCATGACCGCGGTCGAGGCCGCCCGCCACCTGTTCGACCTCGTCAACGGCGAGCGCCTGAAGGCCGGCCTCGGCGCCCTGACCCCTCGTGACGACCTCACCGCCATCGCCGTGGCCCACAGCGAGCGCATGGCCCAGGCCGGGGACATCTTCCACAGCGACAGCTTCATGAGCGCCGGCGTCAAGACCCTGCTGGGCGCCGGCGTCCGGGGCGAGAACGTGGCCTACAACGGCGACGTCGACAACGCCCACGTCCGCCTCATGGAGAGCGCCGGCCACCGGGCCAACATCCTGGACCGGCGCTTCTCGGTCGCCGGCATCGGCGTGGCGCGCCACCCCGACGGCCGCTGGTTCATCACCGAGAACTTCATCCAGCCCGCCGGCGCCCCCCGGTCGGCGGCACCCGTCGCCTCCCGCTCGGCCCCGCCGGCCAGGCCCGCCGCACCGGCCACCACGGCCCCGCCCGTGCCCCCCACCCCGGCTGCCCCGACCACCGTTCCCGCACCGGTCCCGGCCGCCGAGCCCCTGGTGACGGCGCCGGCGCCCGCCGCACCGGCCACCGCGCCGGCCGTGGCCCTCGAGGCCGACCATGCCGCCTCCGTGGCCGGTCCCCTGACCGGCGCTGCCACCGTCCTGCTCGGCCTGATCCTGTCCGCCGGCTGGCTCCTCACCCGGCGGCTGCGCATCGGTTGACATGACGGACACTCCCCCCGTACCGTCGGCGGAGCGTTTGGCCCGCCGTCCGGCTGGTCACGCTCCACGACGACATGCGTGCTTCGCCCGCCTTCGGAGGAGCCGGAGCGGCTCCGGCCGCTCCCGGCAGGGCGCCGTCCACGGAGCGCCCCGGCGCCACTGAGCCCCGCTGGGACCGCCGGCCGGTCCTGGCCGCCGGACTGCGCAGCCTGGCCCTGGCCATCCCCCTGCTGGCGTCGCTGGTGGCGGCCTGGCTCATGGCCCGGACCCTCGGGGCGCCCGTCGGCGCCGGTGAGCACATCCTGTGGTGGGTGGGCGTGCTGGCGGCGTCGCTCGGGGCCCTGGTCGTGTTCGACCGCGCCGCCCGGCGCCTGCTCCCCCTCGCCGCCCTCCTGCGCCTGTCGCTGGTCTTCCCCGACAGGGCGCCCTCCCGCATGGGCGTGGCCCTGCGCAGCGGTTCCACCAAGCGCCTGCAGGCCCGGGAGCTGGAGGCCCTCCAGCGGGGCGACCTCGAGCCGGCCGAGGCGGCCCACACCATCCTCGCCCTGGCCTCGAGCCTGAACACCCACGACCGCAACACCCGGGGCCACTCCGAGCGGGTCCGGGCCTATGCCGACCTCATCGGCGCCGAGCTCGGTCTCGACACCCCGGACCGCGACCGGCTGCGGTGGGCCGCCCTCCTCCACGACCTGGGCAAGCTCTCGGTGTCGCCCTCCACGCTCAACGCCCACCACCAGCTGGGGCCGGACGACTGGGAGGCGCTGCGCCGCCACCCCCTGGAGGGTGCCCGCCTGGCCGAGCCCCTGCGGGCCTGGCTGGGCCCGTGGGCGCTCGCCATCGAGCAGCACCACGAGCGCTACGACGGCACGGGGTACCCCCACGGGCTGGCCGGAACGCAGATCAGCCTCGGCGCCCGCATCGTCGCCGTGGCCGACAGCTACGACGCCATGACCTCGGTCCGCTCCTACAGCGCCGGCATCAGCGCGGCAGCGGCCCGCCGGGAGCTGGCCGGCAAGGCCGGCACCGACTTCGACCCCACGGTGGTCCGGGCCTTCATGAGCGTGGCCCTGGGCCGCCTGCGCTGGGTGATGGGCCCGTTCGCGTTCCTGAGCGTGCTGCCGTTCGCCCCGGCCCTGGGAGGCGTGCGGCGATCGGTGGAGGCGGCGGGGCGCACCGCCGCCATGGGCACCGTCACCCTGGTCGCCGCTGCCACCGCCCTCCAGCCACCGGCGATGGTGGAGGACGTACCGGTGCGCGATGAGCCCCGGCCGGCCCGCTCCGTCCCTGTCCCGGCGGCCGCGCCGGCGCCGGTCGCCCCGCCGGAGGAGCCTCCGGCCGTGCCCGAGGTGGCAGTGCCCGAGGTGACGGCAGCCGAGGCCGCCCCGGCCGCCCCGCTCCCGACCCCACCGTCCCCGGCCCCCGCCCCGGCCCCCGCCCCCGCACCGCCGCCCCCGGTGCCCGTCGAGACGGCCGCGCCGGCGCCGGAGACGCCGCCTCCTCCCCCTCCCGCACCCGAACCCGCGCCCGCGCCGGCGCCGGAGTGCCGGGTCGACGGACGCTCCGACGACAGTGGCCGGCCCTGCGAACCGCCCCGGTGGGGCCAGACCGAGACCGGCAACCCGTCGGCCAAGGGCCGGGCGTAGCCGTGGCGGTTGTTTCCGGTGGGTGAACTCGGCCGGCAGGAGTGGATTCCCACGGGCCACAAAGGGTAAGAAGGGCGCCAGACAGTTGTGACACCCGTCACAAGCGCCCGGCGCTTCCGTACGCCCCTCACAAGGTGACGATGGCTCCCCTGCTCCAGCTGAAGCCGACGGAACGCCCGGCTTGCCCCTCAAGGCATCGAGCGGCGGGGTCGACCACACCTCAATGACCGCCGTCGTGCTCCCGGGCCCGGTCTCCCTCGAGGCACCGAGCGAGGCTCGTTCCGTCCGCCGCACCACCGTCCTCCGCCTGGCCGCCCTGGTCGTCGGGATGTTCCTGGTGCCGAACCTGGCGATCCTCGGCCTCCACCTGCTGGCCCAGCGCAACTCGGTGGCGTCGCCGGTGTCCCTGCCCATCAAGAACTTCACCCAGGTCGACGACGACCTCTGGCGCGGCGCCGCCCCCACCCGGGCCGGCTACGAGGCCCTCGCCGCCAACGGCGTGACCACCGTGATCGACCTCCGGGCCGAGGACGACATCGTGGTCGACGAGGCCTTCCTCGCCGCCATCGGCATCACCCGGGTCCACCTGCCGATGCGCGACGGCCAGGCCCCGAGCGCCGACCTGGTCAGCCGCTTCCTCGCTGCCGTCAACGGCAGCGAGGGCCGGGCCTTCGTCCACTGCGGCGCCGGCGTGGGCCGCACCGGCACCATGTCCGCCGCCTACCTGGTGGCCACGGGCCAGGCCACGCCGAAGGAGGCGCTGCGGCGCAACCTGTCGGTGGGGCCGCCGTCGCTGGAGCAGATCTCGTTCAGCGCCGGCCTCGGCCGCAGCACCATGACCAGGCCGGCGCCCCTCATGGTCGCCATCAGCCGCACCCTCGACGCCCCCCGGCGCATCTGGGTCAACCTGAAGGGCTGACGCCGCCGCTCCGGGCCGGCGCCGCCCGCCGGGCGGACGCGGGGGCTTCCCCGGACGCGAGAGGATCAGCGGCCGGCGGTGACGGCCAGCGGCACCACCGACCGGACGCTGGCCTGGATGCGGTTGATGACGGCGTCGCCGAAGCACCCCCGCAGCCGGCGCTCGGCGTACTTGCCCACACGGGGCTCCACCACCAGCTGCACCAGGTCGCCGCCGAGGTCGGTGACCCCGAGCAGGCGGTAGTCACCGATCTGGGTGGTGCACGCACCCCACAGGGCCCGGGTGGCGACCAGGGGGCCCCGGACGGAGCCCGGGTCGACGTGGAGGACCACCGAGCTGGCGGTGCCGGCGACCTTGGCGTCGGGCCGGTTCTGGCTGGCGTCGGCCAGGGCGTCGAGCCCGGCCGTGGCCAGACCGACGGCGAGCACGCCGGCGACCACGTGGGGCACGATCGACCGGCGGCGGGCGACGGGAGCCGGTGCGCCGGCGAACACGCCGGCGGGCATCGACAGGGGGGCCAGGCGCACCGACAGGCCCCGTTCCAGCACCGGGCCGGCGGTGGCCCGGGCCAGCCGCTCCACGATCCACGCCATGCCGGAGAGGACGACGCCCGCGCCCAGCAACAGGGGGACGAAGACCGACATCTCGCCGCTCTGGCGGGTGAGCCAGTCGAAGTTGGTGCGGGGCTCGGGCTGGGCCTCCCGGAGGCGCTCGAGGGCCTCGGGCCCGCCGGCGGCGGGGGCGGCGCCGGCGCCCGCTGGGGCCCCGGCCTGGAGGCGGCTCTCGATGGCCCGGAGGCGATCCAGGATGGCGGCCGAGGCGAGGGCGATCTCGGCGCCGACGAACAGCACCCCGGCCACCAGGGCCCGGTGCCACTCCCAACGGAACAGGTACACGAACAGGTACACGCCCGAGGCCGCCACGGCACCCATCAGGACGGCGTAGCGAACGGTCTTCACCGCGTGTCACCCTCGGAGGGGCCGGCGGCCGTCTCCACCGCCGTCACCTCGCCCGTGGTCCCGTCGACCACCACCACCGACCCGGTGGGGAAGCGCTCGAAGGCGTCGGCCACGCCGACCACGGTGGGCACGCCGAACTCCCGGGCCAGGATGGCCAGGTGCGACAGCACGCTCCCCGTCTCCGCCACCAGGCCGCCCAGCCCCCGCAGCAGGGGGGCGAGGGCGGGGTCGAGCGTCCGGGTGACGAGGATCGTGCCCGGCTCGGTGGCGGCGGCGCCGGCGTGCACGACCCGGCCCAGGGCCCGGCCGCCGCCCGCACCCTGGCCCCCCCCGCCGTTGCCGAGCGCCACGGGCACGACGACGTCGCCGGCGACGACACGGAAGGCGGCGGGAAGGGGCGCGGCGTGGGTTCCGGAACGGCGGGCCTCGACGTCGCCGGGCACCAAGCCGGCACCCACGGCGGCCTCGATCTCGGCCAGGCTGAGCCAGCGCACGGCGTCGGCGTCGGGGATGAGGTCCCGGCGGGCCAGCCTGGTCCCGAGCTCGGCCGCCGCCACGGCGGTGAGCTCCTGGACCCAGCGCACCCGCAGGCGCAGGGCCTCCCGCCACGAGACCAGCGGGTCGACCGCCGCCTGCCCCCCGCCGGCGCCGGCCGGGGGCAGGACCAGCAGGTCGGGCAGGGCCACGGCGGAGCCGATGGCCGGCGCCACCAGGCTGAGCACCACCGGGTGCCGGGCCACGATGGCGGCGTCGTCGAGACCCTGGGACCGGGCCGCCGCCACCACCGCCAGCGCGGTGCCGGCCGACGTGACGCCGCCGCCGGTGCCGTCCCCGGGCACCGGGCTGAGCATCCCGGCCAGGACCTCGTGGGCGTTGAGCGCCACCAGGGCCTGGTGCGAGCCCCGCAGGACGGCGACGAGCTGGGCGTCGGTGAGCTGGCGGGGCGCCGGCACCGACGCCAGCTCCCTGTCGGCTGCGGCCACCAGGTCGGCGGACAGGCCGGGCAGGGCCTCCCGCAGGCGTCCGGTGCGCCACGCCGCCCTGAGCCGCCGGGCCGGCGGCGCCGGGTTCAGGTGGGAGAGCAGCGAGCGGCGCCCGGCCGCGATGCCGAGCAGCTCCAGGTCGGCGGCGGCCCAGCCGCCCACCGACGTGACCACCGGCGACGAGGCCAGCCGGCGCCGGGATGCGGCCCCGGTGAGGAGCACGGCCTCAGCCAGGGCCACCCGCAGCGGCTCCAACCACAGGTCGACCTCGAGGGGGGTCAGCGGGTCGGGGAACGTCTCGGCCACCGGACCGGGGCCGAGCACCGGGCCCTTGGCGTCGGCGGCGACGCCCACCGCGGTGACGGGCCGGCTCTGGAGCAGCAGCAGGCCCCGCTCGTCGTCCAGCGCCCACTCGATGTCCTGGGGCGAGCCGAACGTGCGGGCCGCCCGCGCCGCCAGGCGGGCCAGGGCCCGGCGGTGCCGGGCCGGGACGGCGGGGCCCGACCCTTCGACCGCGACGAGGCGGCCCGAGCGGGTGAGGGTGGCCCGGCTGCCGTCCACGGCGCCGCTCACGAGCTGATCGGGGCCGCCCTCCACGGTGGCGAGGGCCAGGCGGTCGCGCCGCCCGCTCACCGGGTCGACGCCGAACAGGACGCCACCCCAGCGGGGGTACACCTGGGGTTGGACCAGCACCGCCATGGGCGCTTCGCCGTCCGCGTCGCCGTCGCCCGCGCCCACGGCGGCGGAGGCGATCACCCGGTCCAGGGCGGCCAGGAAGGCGGGGAAGCCCCGGACCCCCAGCACCGACGTGAACTGGCCCGCCATGGACGAGTCGGCCCGGTCCTCGCCCGGCGAGGACGAGCGCACCACGAGGGTCCGCTCGCCGCCCTCGGAGAGGCGGGACCATGCCTCCTCCAGGACGGTGCGCACGCCGGCCGCCGACGCCCCGGTCTCCGAGAGCGCACCGCAGGCGACGGTGGTGACCACGAAGCCCTCGAGCACCGGGAAGCCCTGCGCCACGGCCGAGGCCAGGCTGGCCGCCTTGCGGCCCACCAACGCGGGCTCGACGGCCCTGGGATCGGCCAGCCACACCACCAGCGGCGGGGCGGCGCCGGCAGTCGCCGGCAGCCCGGCGTGGCGGGCCCGGTGACGACGGGCGGGATGGCGGGAGAGGGCCTGCATCGCCCTTACCTCGGCCCCCGCCCCCAGGTGGCCACGTCCACGTGCGACTCCTTCCTCACCGACCGGATCCCGCTGCACTGGAAGGTAGAACCACTACTGCCGGAGTTCAACGTGCTGCATGTCCCGATTCATTCCTGGGCTGTTGGGCGTTTCGACACGAACCGGCCATCTGAGCCGGCAGGAGGAGGTCTCCTCACAGGATCCAGCGCCGCTCCCCGTACCAGGTCGCCAGCTCGGCCACGGCGCCGGCCAGGTCGTTCTGGCCGAGGGTGAAGCCGGTGCCTGCCAGCGCCCGCAGGTCGACCCGGTTGTTGCGGTTGGCCTTGCGCATGAACCGGAAGCGCTCGGGGGTGAAGAGGATGTCCTCGGTCATGCCCTTGTCCACCATGGCGGCGCGGGTCCGGGCCCGTTCCCCGGTGCTCGGCCCGCAGTCGGGGTCGTCGCTGAGGGCCAGGCCCACGCCGAGCTCGTCGGCGATGATCCGGGCCACCTCGATGCTGGACGGAAAGGCGGACATGGCCACGTTGAAGGCCCGGCCCCGGGCCGGCTCGTGGCGGGCCAGGTGGATCGACGCCGCCACCAGGTCGTCGAGGTGGAGCAGGCGCTGCTCGATGGCCCTGCCGTGGACCAGGACCGTGTCCAGCCCGGCGAAGCGCTCGATGGCCACGTCGAGCATGGCGCTGGCCAGCAGCTTGGTGGCGCCGGGGCCGTGCACGGACACGGGACGGAGGACCACGACCGGCAGGCCCCGCTCGGCCGCCTTCCACACCTCCTGCTCGGCCAGCCACTTGGCCTTCCCGTAGCCCCGGCTGGGGTTCGGCGTCACCGTCTCCGGCACCGGGCTCGGCAGCTGCGCCTCCTCGCCGTAGACCGAGGTGGAGCTCATGTGCACCACGACCTCCGGGCCCGCCGCCATGGCCGCCGCCACCAGTTGACCGGTCGCCACCACGTTGGAGCGGTGCATCTCCTCCTCGGTGGAGCGGGAGCTGGACGCCCCGGCCAGGTGGAACACGTGGTTCACGCCCTGGACCAGAGGGGCCAGGCCGGCGCCGGGATCGGCCAGGTCGACCTGGTGGTAGTCGACGCCGGGGTCGAGCCCGTCCGGGCGGGGCCTCCGCCCGCAGGTGCGCACCTCCCATCCGGCGGTGGCGAGAGCGGGGATGAGGGCCGACGCGATGAAGCCGGCGCCTCCGGTGACGAGCGCAGTGGGTGCCATGGCGGGCGTAGCATAGGAAGCGTGAAAGCGTCCGATTTGTGTGACGCCTGCGGTAGGGAGGTGCGCCCCGACGAGGGCCACCGCGAGGAGCTGGCGGTGGGCAACTCCATGTGCCCGTCGCCGATGGCCTTCCACGACGAGTGCTGGGAGCAGGCCAAGCACATGTGGGAGCCCGACCCCGACAGCTACTGCCAGGTGGATCCCCTCTTCCCCGAGACCGGCCAATGGGTCCTGCCCGACGCCGGGAAGCCTCCCTCCTGACCACCGTCGAGGTGCGCCCGGCCGCCGACCCCGTGGTCGGGTGGCGGTACTGGCAGCTCCAGCCCGCCTCCGGCCTGCTGCGGTCGGTCACCCACCGCCGCTTCGAGTGGCGGCCCCGCACCGTCCAGCGGGCCGTCTGCCTGATCGACGGCCACGACGCCCCGGCCGAGGGCTGCGCCTGCGGCATCCACGCCAGCCCGTCGCTCGCCGTGCTCCGGGACCAGGGCCTGTGCCTGTCCCCCGGTGAGCCGCTGGTGGCGGGCCGGGTCCACCTGTGGGGCACGGTCGTCACCGACGACCACGGGCTGCGGGCCGGGCTGGCGACCCCGGCCTTCCTGGCCCTCGTGACGCCCGCGGGCGCCGAGCCCGGCGCCGCCGCCCTGGCCCACCTGGCCGCCTACGGCGTCCCCGTCGAGGTGATGGCCCCGCACGCCGCCATGGGGGACGTGGCCGCCGCCATCCTCACCCACCAGGCCATGTCGGGGTGAGGGCGGGTCGGCCCGCGAGCGAGCAGGTCGGCCCCTCGGCCGCACGGCGGCCGGCCCGCAGATCGACACGCTGCTAGAAAGCCGCCCCATGGCGGGTCCAGGGGCGCGCATCATCGACATCAGCCTCCCCGTCGAGCCCGGGATGCCGGTCTGGCCCGACGACCCGCCGGTGGAGGTGGAGCCCACGGGTACGGTGGCGGCGGGCGACCCGGCCAACGTCTCGGCCCTGCGTCTGGGGACCCACACCGGCACCCACGTCGACCCGCCCGCCCACTTCTTCGACGGCGGCCGCACCGTGGACCACCTCGACCTCGAGGTCCTGGTCGGGCCGGCGACGGTGGTGGACCTCTCCGGTACGCCGGGGCCCATCGGGCCGGAGGAGCTGGGCGGGGCGGGGCTGGCGCCCACGGTCGAGCGGGTCCTGCTCCGCACCGACAACTCCGACCTGTGGCGCCGGCGGCCGCTGCGCATGCCGGACCGGTACGTGTCCCTCTCGCCCGCCGGCGCCCGATGGCTGCTCGACCGGGGCGTCCGCCTGGTGGGTGCCGACTTCTTGTCCGTCGAGTCGCCCGTCGACGGCCGCTACCCGGTGCACGAGCTGCTCCTGGGCGCCGGCGTGGTGCTGGTGGAGGGGCTCGACCTGTCCGGCGCCCCGGCCGGCGACTACCTCCTGGCCTGCCTCCCCCTGAAGGTCACCGGCGGCGACGGCGCGCCGGCCCGGGCCGTCCTGCTCCCGTCGTCCGGAGCCACTCCCGAGTAAATAGCTCGCCATTTTGGCGAGCTATTTACTCGGGAGTGGTCAGATCGTCCGGTTGGCCAGGCGGAGGTGGTGGTCCGACCACTTCCGCAGGCCGGCCAGGCGGCCGGCGTCGAGGACCTCGCAGGCCCAGCCCCAGTGGACGGAGACCCAGTCGCCCACGGCGACGTCGTCGGTGAAGCCCTGGCCCGACAGGGTCCGCAGCACCCGTTCCGGCACGGCCGGGCCCAGCGCCAGGCCGCCCTCCTGCTCGACCAGGGGCTGGCGGTCGACGACCAGGGCGCCGGGCTCGACCGCCGTCACCCGGCCCCAGCTGATGCGGCAGCTCTCCATGGCCGCCATGCCGACCTCCTTGGCCTCCAGCCGGCGGTACACGTCGAGGACGTGGAACAGGTGGTGGGGCCGGGCGCCCTGGGGCGGCTTGCGCAGGACCTCCTCCCGCAGCCTGCCGGTGAGCTGGCGGCCGAAGCGGTCCTCGAGCGAGCGGTGGAGGGCGGACGCCTCCACGTGGTCGAGGAGGTCGTTGCCGAGCCAGTAGGCGTCCACCACCCGGCGGTCGAAGGGATCGGCGATGCCGTTGGCGGCCGCGATGGTGTGCAGGTAGGGGGTGGCGCCGGTGAACTTGGCCAGCAGGGGCGCCAGGCCGGCCTCGGCCCGGCCGGTGACGGCGTGCTCGAACAGCACCTCGTTGTCGTTGCCGCCGCAGTAGCCCAGGTGGTTGGGCATGAAGGCGTAGCGGATGAAGCCCAGCAACCCGGAGGAGGCGTCGACGGCGGGGGCCACCATGGGTCCAAGCCTACGGGGCCGGCTCCCACTCCAGGGTCCAGCCGGCGCCGGCGCCGGGCCGGACCACCGCCGGCGCGAAGACCGGCGCCGCCCATCCCGCCGGCTGGCGCTCCCAGCGCACGGCCCGCACCCGCACCGCGCCCGCCTCGCCGCCGGCGTCCTCCTCCGTCACCTCGAGGACGAAGGCGCCGTCCACCTCGGCCAGGCCCCGGGCCGCCACCTCGACGAGCCAGCGGGCGCCGAGGATGGCGGTGACGCGGGCGCCGGCGGTGTCCATCTGGCCGTGGATGCCGGCCGACTGGCCCTTGCGGAGGGGCTTTAGCTCGATGCCGGCGATGCGCCGGCACCCGTGCTCCGGCATCCAGTGGTGGAGGTGCGCCTTCAGCGGCGGGACGGCCCGCTCCCGGAGGTGCTCCTCCAGCAGGCGGCCGTGGTCGCTGAAGTGGGCCGAGCGGCGCCAGGCCCGGTCCCACGTGAGCAGGAGGCCGAGCTCGTGGACCCGCTGGAGGTCGCCGGGGACCAGGAGGGCGCCGGGCCCGAGCCGGGAGTGCATCTGCTGGAACAGCTGGCCCGACATGGCCCAGGTGTGGAGGTTCCGCCACAGCTGGAGGGCCTGGAGGCAGGCCGGCTTCTCGCCGCCGAAGGCGAGCATGGTGTGCTCGGCCGCCAGGTCGTGGTCCTCCAGCTTGAGCTTGCCGCGCTGCCACGTGATGCGGTGCTCCTCGCCGTTGCAGGGCACCACGGCAGACGCCCTCGGCACGTGGTGGCACCAGCGGTCGCGGACCGGCACGGCGGGCCCGGCCCCGCTCAGGCGCTCACGCCGCGTCGCCGATGTGGACGACGCGGGCCCACGCCGGCGGTTCCCAGGTGCGGTTGCCCCGGGGCCGGCCGCCGTCGATCAGCCCCACCACCACCGCCATGCCCTTGGGGGCGGCGGCCGGCCACGGGGTGAGGCCGTCGGTGAGCACCACGACCACCGACGGGCGCGGCCGGAGCCTGGCCGCGGCCTCGATGCCGGCGCCCATGTCGGTGCCGCCCCCGCCCAGCAGCTCGAGCCGGCGCCCGCTCGTGGCCCGCTGCACGGCGTGGGCGGCGGCGTCGACGGCCATGATCCGCAGCCGGCTGCGGGCCAGGCCCACGCCCCGCAGCAGACCGTCCACCTCGGCCAGCAGGCGGGCCAGCTGGCGCTCGCCCATGCTGCCCGACGTGTCGCACAGCACCACGACCTCGGGGACGGTGCGCTCCATGGCCGGCAGCACCACGTCGGGGCTGGCCTGGGCCCGGCGGGACGGCCGGCGGTAGGTGTAGTCGACCAGCCCGGCCACGGTGCCGACCCCCTTGCGGATCTCGGCCGCCAGCACCCGGCGCCAGTCGACCTGGGGGTCGAGCATGTCCTCGGCCCAGCGCCGCCAGCTCTTCGACATGCGACCCGTGCCCTCCTCGCAGAACTTGAGGACGTCGGCCGCCACCTGGGCCCGGGTGAGGTGGCGCTCCCCCGGCGGGAGCCCGCTGCGCTCGTCGGCCAGCAGCTCCCACGACCGCGTCTGGGCGTCGGCGCCGCTGCCGCAGTCGGGCTCGTCGCCGACCTCGGGGTGGGAGCAGTGGAAGTACTCCTCGGCCAGCCGGCTCGGCTCCCAGCCCAGGGCCTGGGGCAGCACCGGGTCGGACGGGAGGCGCAGGCCGGTGTTGATGAGGTCGTCGTTGATCTCGGCGTCGGCGGCCAGGGCCCAGTCCTTGGTGACGTGCTGGCTGACGCCGAGGCTGCGGGCCCGGCCGGCGTGGTCGCGGACGAGGTGGCCGGCGTGGTGCACGAGCAGGCTGCCGAGCACGTCGACGCTCCACTCCTCCACCAGCTCGGGGTCGACGTAGAGCCGCCACGCCTCATCCACCGACACCCGTCCCAGCCCGGCGACGGGCACCACGGGAGAGGCGAAGATGGCGGCCGCCAGGTAGGGATGGCGCGAGACCGCCCAGAGCCGGGCCACCGCCAGCTTCCGCGAGTCGTAGGCGGGGCTGTCGGGCTCGGAGGTCACGAGGGCCCCGTCCCGCCGGCGCCCGGAGCACCGCCAGCTCGCCGAGCAGGCTCCGCTTGCGGGCGCGACGTCACAGCAGCCCCGCGTCCTTGAGCAGCGGGGCGAAGAGCTTGACCTCGGGCGGCGCCACCGCGCCGGCGGGTCGGCACTGGGCCAGGACCCGGGCCGCCACCGCCGCCACGTCGGGCGTGCGCTCGCCGGCCCGGCCCAGCACCCGCCAGCCCGCCAACCACCGCTCGGGCGTCGACCGGGCCGCCACCGCCGCAGCCACCGCCGACAGCACGGCGTAGGTGCGGTCGGCCCGCTCCGGGATCTCGAAGCCGTCCGGGTCGGCCAGGACCTCCTCGGGGTCGGGCAGGTCCATGTCCATCTCCCACATCAGCAGCTCGATGCCCGGGCCCTCGCCGACGCAGCCGGTGATCAGGGCCGTCTCGGCCTCGGTGCTGGCGCCGGCGGCGTCGGCCGCGGCCCACAGCCGCGCCGCCATGTCCCACGTGCGGGGGCTGGGCCAGCCCCGGCCGGCGCCGGCGGCGTCGGCCGGCACGGCGCAGGCCAGGCCGGGGCGCACGGTGACGAAGGCCGACACCAGGCCCCGCGCCCTGGTGATGCCCGCCTCCCAGCCCGCCGGCAGGGCCGGCACCACCGGCGCCTCCCATCCGCCGGCCAGGCCCTGGGCGAACACGGCCGGCTCCACCTCCCAGGCCAGGTGGCAGAAGCGGTTGGCGAGCGGGGCCGACAGGTCCCAGCCGTCGGCCGACTGCTCGGGCGGGTTGGCGGCGGCGACGACCACCACCTCCTCCGGCAGCGAGATGTCGCCCACCACCCGCTCCAGCACCACCCGCAGCAGCGCGGCCTGCACGGCGGGCGGGGCGGTGGAGATCTCGTCGAGGAACAGCAGGCCCTTGCCCGCCTCGGCCAGGCGCTCGGCCCACCGGGGCGGGGCGAAGTGGACGACGCCACCCACGACCACCGGCAATCCCGAGAAGTCGGACGGCTCCCGGATAGCGGCGATCACCGTCTCGCACGGCCATCCCATGGCATCGGCCAGGGCCCGCACCACCGACGTCTTGCCGGTTCCGGGGGCGCCCCAGAGCAGCACCGGCACCTGGGCCGCCACCGCGATGCCGAGGGCCTCCACCGTCGTGTCCTGGCTGCTCACAGACCGACTCTACGGCCCGCCCGGTGCGTCGGTGGCCCGTATGGGGCAAGAATGCCCCATGACCGACGACCGGCCGACCCCTCGGCCCGAGCCGGGCGGTTCGGGCCCCTTCTGCTCCGGTTGCGGCGCTCGGCTGGCCGCCGACGCCCGCTTCTGCACCCAGTGCGGCACCCCACGGCAGGGGGCCGCGCCCCGCCAGGATCCTGCGCCCACGCCGGCGGCGCGCCCGCCCCCGCCCGACGCGACCCGCATCCTTCCGGCCTCGCGGGTGGTGCGGGAGGAGCGGACCGTCGGCGACCGGGCGGAGGAGCCGCCGCCCGTGTACCGGGGCCCGCCCCCGCCCGGCTTCAACTGGGCCCTGGCCGCCCTGGGCCTGCTCGGCCTGATCGTCGTCGTCCTGGCCCTGGTGCTGTTCCTCGAGTCGTCGGGCGGGGACGACGAGGGAACGGACACCACGTCCACCACGGTGACCCTGCCCACGTCCACCAGCCAGGCGACGCTGCCGTCCACCACCACCACGACGGCTCCTGCCACCACCACTACCACCGCCGCCACCACCACGACCACGGCGGCGACGACCACGACGGCGAGCACGTCCACCACTACGACCACCGGGCTGCCGCTCGTCAACCCCTGAGGAGCGGGCGCGGGCCCGCCCGCGCCTCAGCAGCGCGGCAGCAGCAGCCCCCCGCACGGGCGGGTGGTGGTCGTCGTCGTGCTGGTGGAGGACGTGGTCGTCGTGTCCTCGAACAGCGTGGTCGGCGTCGTGTCCACCGTGGTGCTGGGGTCGGCGTACAGCGTGACGTCGGTGCTGGGCGGGAACAGGGTGCTCGACGTGGTGGACGTGGAGTCCAGCGGCAGCGGCGAGGCGAAGTCGGTGGGCGGGACGTCCTTCAGGGCCTCGGACATGAACATCTTCCACGTCTCGGCCGGGATGGAGCCGCCCGTCACCCGCTCCAGGCCCTTCACGTTCCGCAGGGGTGTGGGCCTCTTCTTGTGGCCGATCCACACCGACGTGGACAGGTCCGGGGTGTAGCCGGTGAACCAGGCGTCGCGGAACTCCTGGGCCGTGCCCGTCTTGCCGGCCGCCGGCCGGCCGATGTCGGCCCTGGTGCCGGTGCCCTCGGTGATGACGCCCTTGAGCACGTCGGTGACGTTGTCGGCGATGATCTGCGCCACCACCCGCCGGCTGCGGGGCTTGCGGTTGTCCTCGACGAACTTGCCCCTGGGGTCCTTCACCCACTGCACCGGCGTGGGCTCGACCCGGATGCCGCCGGTGGCGAAGACCCCGAAGGCGGATGCCATGTCGAGCGGCGACACCTCCTGGGCGCCCAGGGCGTAGCTCGGGCCGTGGACCTCGGGGTTGGCGACCCAGGCCGACGTGATCCCGAGCTTCTTGGCCATCTCCGCCACCTCGGGCACGCCCACGTCGCGGATCACCTGGGCGTACACGGTGTTGTACGAGTTGTGGGTGGCCTTGCGCAGCGTGACCCGCCCGCCCCCGCCGCCCTCGAAGTTCTCGATCACGCAGCCCCGCTCGCCGGTGCAGCCGGGGATCCGGTACTGGCTCGGCGCCGAGTACACCTCGGTGTCGAGGATGCCCTTGGCGAAGGCGGCGGCCAGCACGAACGGCTTCCACGACGAGCCGGGCTGTCGACCGGTGCCGCCCCCCTCCACCGTGGTCGCCGACTTCTCCCAGCACGTCGCGGACACGTCGACCTTGTCTTTGATCTCGGCCGCCGGGTACGCGCACTTGCCCAGGGCCAGGTTCACCTGGCCGTCCGGAGCGGTGAAGTCCCGGCCGCCGACCATGGCCTTCACGAAACCGGTCCGGGGCTCCACGGAGACCAGCGCCATCTCGATGGAGGGGTCGACGCCCTTGAGGCTCTCCGCCGTGGACCGCTCGGCCGCGTCCTGGGCCTCGGGGTCGATGGTGGTGCGGATCTCGAGCCCGCCCCGGTACACCGCGTCCCGGCCCAGGCGCTCCTCCAGGTACCGGCGCACGTAGTCCACGAAATACGGGTACTTGGTGAACGAGGGGCGGGCGGGGTAGACGTTGGTGAGGGGCCGGTCCAGGGTGCCGTTGGACGCCAGCCACACCCGTTGCTGCGAGGCCTCGGCGTGCTCGGCGTCGCTGATGAAGCCCAGCTCGAGCATCCGGTCGAGCACCAGCCGGCGCTTGGCCTCGGCTGCCCCGGGGTTGCCCCGCGGCTCCAGCCGGCTCGGGGCGGGGATCAGGCCGGCCAGGAGGGCCGACTCCGACAGGGTCAGCTCGCTCACCGGCTTGCGGAAGTACGTCTCGGCCGCCGCCCCCACGCCGTAGGCGCCCTCGCCCAGGTAGATGGACTGGAGGTACCGGAAGAGGATCTCCTCCTTGTCGGCCTTGCGGGTGAGCTGGCGGGCCAGGATGCCCTCGCGAACCTTGCGGGAGATCGTGCGCTCACCGCTGGTGTAGGCCGCCTTGACGTACTGCTGGGTGATGGTGGAGCCGCCCTGCACGATCTCCTGGCCCCGGAGGTCGGCGATCAGGGCCCGGATGGTGGCGGACAGGTCGATGCCGCCGTGCTTGTAGAAGTTCTTGTCCTCGGCCGCCACCACGGCCTTCTTCAGCTGGTCGGGAATGTCGTCCTTCGTCACCGGCCGATTCTGCTCGAACTCGGTGAACTGGCCGATCTCCTTCCCGCTGGCGTCGTAGACCTTGCTGGTCTGGCTCCCGCCGACGGGGCGGGCCGTGGGGAGAGTGTCGGGTACGGGGAGTGTGAGCAGCGACAGCAGGATGAGGCCGGCCACGGCCACCGGCGCAACAGCGGCGAACACCAGGATGATGGCGGCGATCCGGGCCAGGAAGGGGCTCTCCACTCGGGTGCAGTTTGTCACGCCCCGCGCCCTTGCCGGCAACGCCGGCCGGCGCGTCGCGGGTTAGGCTGCCGCGGCCTGACGGCTGGATCGGGCGCAGCGCCGGGCTGTGCCGTTCCATGCCGCGCAGTGCAGACGTCACCCGACCGCGTGAGGACGAACCGGGATGCTCATCTTTCTGGTGGTCATGTGCGCCGTGTTCGGCGTGGTCCTCTACTTCGTGTTCTCCAGCGGCTTCTTCACCGGGGAGACCGAGGGTTTCGGCTTCAACCGCCCGCCCCGCCTGCGGGAGCTCCCGGCCGGCTGCCTGCTCACGCTCATCGTGGCCGGATCGCTGTGGTTCATCGCCTGGGGCATAGTGCTGCTGCTCGCGATCAAGCTGCTCCGCACCCCTCTCACCGACTGAGGCCGGCCCCGGGTGTGTGGTGGCGGCCACGGTCAGGGATAATCGTGTGAGGGAGTCCGGCGGTTCGGAGGGCACGGTGTGACACGAGGGCGCGTGCAGACGGGTGACGACGACCTGGTCGGCCTCTACCTCCAGGACATCAGCGTCCACCCGCTCCTCACCCGCGAGGACGAGGTCCGGCTGGGGGAGCTCGTGGCCGACGGCAAGGCGGCCGCCGCCGAGCTGTCCGAGCGAAAGGGCGGCTCGGCCAGGGCCGAGGCCAAGCTCCGGGAGCGGATCCGCGCCGGCGACGACGCCACTACCCATTTCGTGCAGGCCAACCTGCGCCTCGTCGTGTCCCTGGCCCGCCGCTACCGCTCGTCGGGGCTCCCCATGCTCGACCTCATCCAGGAGGGGAACCTGGGCCTGCTGCGGGCCGTCGAGAAGTTCGACGCACGGCGCGGCTTCAAGTTCTCCACCTACGCCAGCTGGTGGATCCGCCAGGCCATGACCCGCAGCATCGCCAACTCCGGGCGCACCATCCGCCTGCCCGTCCACACCGGCGACCAGGTCATGCGCATGCGCCGGGCCACCAGCGAGTTCGAGCGGGTCCACGGCCGCCTGCCGAGCTCGGCCGAGCTGGCGGCCGAGGTCGACCTCCCCCTCCGCCAGGTGGAGGACCTCCTCCCTCATCTCTCCACGCCCCGCTCCTTCTCCGAGACCCTGGGCTCCGACGGCGACATGGAGCTGGGCGACACGGTGGAGGACGCCAGCGTCCTCGCCCCCGACGAGCAGGTCCTGGCCAGCCTGCTCCCCGAGGCGGTCGAGGTGATGCTGTCGGCCCTGGGCGAGCGCGAGCGCGAGGTCCTCTTCCTGCGCTACGGCCTCGACCGGGGCAGCCCCCGCACCCTCGAGGAGCTGGCCCAGCGCTTCAACGTCACCCGGGAGCGCATCCGCCAGATCGAGTCCAAGGCCCTGGCCAAGCTGCGCCGCTCCTCCACCGAGGGCCAGCGCGACCTCCTCACCCTCCAGCGGTAGCGCCTGCCCACTTTCGAGTAAATAGCTCGCCAAAATGGCGAGCTATTTACTCGGGACGGGGTTTTTCGGTCAGGAGGTCGCCCAGGAAGAGGGCGTCCATCTCGCTGCGGAGGAAGTCGTCCACCGCCTCCTCGGGCCGGTTCACCATGGGCTCGCCCCGCAGGTTGAAGCTGGTGTTGAGCACGACGGGGACGCCGGTGAGGCGGCCGAACTCGGAGATGAGCCGGTGGTAGGAGGCGTTGAAGCCGGCGGAGACGCTCTGCATGCGGCCGGTGCCGTCCACGTGGGTGACGGCCGGGATCACCGAGCGCTTGTCCTGGCGCACGGGCAGGACCAGGAGCATGAACGGGTTGTGGCTGTAGCGCTCGAAATACTCCGCGCCGTGCTCGTCGAGGACGCTCGGGGCGAAGGGGCGGAAGCCCTCGCGCCGCTTGATGCGCTCGTTGACGACGTCCTTCATCTCGGCCCGGCGGGGGTCGGCGAGTATGGACCGGTTCCCGAGGGCGCGAGGGCCGATCTCGGCCCGGCCCTGGAACCAGCCCACCACCCGGCCGTCGGCGATGCGCCTGGCCGCCTCGGCCGGAGGGTCCTGCACCTTGCGGAACTCGAGGCCCCGCATGGTGAGCGCCGCCGCCGCCTGCTTCTCGGTCCAGCTCGGGCCCCAGAACGGGTGTTCCATGGCCCAGGAGCGGGGGTTGCCCATCGCCTCGTGCCACACCCAGGCCGCGGCGCCGAGGGCGTTGCCGGCGTCCGAGGCGGCGGGCTGCACGAACATCTCGTCGAAGCCGGCCTCGGCCAGGAGGCGGGCGTTCATGACCGAGTTGAGGGCGACGCCGCCGGCCAGGCACAGCCGCTTCAGGCCGGTGGCCTGGTGGAGGGCCCGGGCCACGTGGAGGCCGGCCTCCTCGATCAGGTCCTGGGCCGCGTAGGCCAGGTCCTTGTGGCGATCGGTGATCTCCGACTCGGGGACACGGGGCGACCCGAAGCGGGCCAGGCCCTTGGGCGAGAACGGGCTGCCCTCGCGCTGGTACTTGAACCACCGGAGGTTGACCTTGAACTTGCCGTCGGCCGTCAGGTGGATCAGGTCGCGGATGTCCTTCGCCAGCACGTCGCGGCCGTAGGGCGCGAGGCCCATGAGCTTGCCCTCGTCGGCGTTGGGGCGAAAGCCCAGCAGCCAGGTGAAGGCGGTGTAGACCTCGCCCAGGGAGTGGGGGTTGCGCACCGCGCCCAGTTCGCTGAGCCGGTTCCCTTCGCCGATCGACATGGTGGTGGAGAGGAAATCGCCGCCCCGGTCGAGGCTGAGCACGGCGGCCCGGTCGAAGGGGCTGGAGAAGAAGGCGCTGGCGGAGTGGGCCTTGTGGTGGCCCACGTGGAAGACCTTGCCCCGGTAGCCCCAGGTGCGGCGGAACGAGCGCTCCTTCAGGACGAGGCGGGCGTCGGTGTAGGCCTGGGCCGCCAGCCGCTTCGGCGCCAGCCGGGCCACGGCATCGACCGCGCCGCGGGCCAGGTCGACGCCGGCGTGATGGGCGAACGCCACTGCGTCCAGCTGGTCCACCCCCACGCCGGCCTGCTCCAGGCAGTAGGCGATGGCCAGGTGGGGGAAGTGCTTCGTGTGCTGGTCGCGGTCGAAGCGCTCCTGCTCGCCGATGGCGACCACCGCGCCGTCCACCAGCAGGCAGGCAGAGGTGTCGTGGCTGAAGCAGTTGACCCCGAGGACAGCCGTCACGATCCACCCTCCGCCCGGGCCGCGTCCCGGAGCCGGCCCTCCAGCTCCACGACCCTGGCCTCGAGCTCCTGCACCCGGCTGCGCAGCTCCCGCACGGGCTGGCCCGCGGTGTAGGAGGCGCCGTCGGGCAGGTCCTTCGTCACCACCGCGTTGGCCCCGATGTGGCAGCCCCGCCCGATCTTCACCGGCCCGAGCACCTTGGCCCCGGCCCAGATCTCGGTGCCGTCGCCGATGTCGGGCAGACCGTCCTCGAACGACGAGTCGAACCAGGCCTTCCCCGACCCGCCGATGGTGACGCCGTGCAGGACGTTGACGTCCGAGCCCAGCCGGGCGTAGCGGCCGATCACCAGCCCGGACGTGTGGGTGACGCGCAGGCCGCCGCCGATCTCGGCTGCGGGATGGATGTCGGCACCGGTGAGGAAGAGGTTCACCCGCCAGATCAGCTCGGCCGCGGTGGCGTGCCCACCCACCCAGAGGTGGTGCGAGGCCCGGTACAGGAGCACCGCGAGCGGCCCGGGGCGGGTGAACAGGCGGACGGCGGCCTGGCGCACCGTGGGCTTGCCGGCATGGGTGCCCTCGTCCGAGAACAGCTTCGCGATGTCGCCGCGGAGACCCGGGGGGTAGGGCGCTCCCGCTGCCTCGTCTCCATCGCGCGCCATCGCCCCGTCAGTCATGCCCGTGTGAGCGGAATCTACTCGCCGCCCCCCCGGCCGGCGCAATCGCCCGGGCTGCTGGCGCGCCGGCCCCGAGGCGGTCCATGGTTGGGGCGTGACGACCGAGGGTGAGCCCGCCGGCGGTCGGGACGAAGGGACCGAGCGCAGCGACCGGCTGCTGGCGCCGACGCTCTGGACGGCGGTCGCCATCGTCCCGGTGCTGGTCGCGGCGTTCGTGATCCTGTACCTCCTCCCCCACCGGACCCGCCAGCTGTGGGCCTGGACGATCGACCCGAGGATGTCGGCCCTGGTCATGGGAGGCGGCTACCTCTCGGGTGCCTACTTCTTCTTCCGGGTGGCCCGCGACCGGCGCTGGCACACGGTGGGCGTCGGGTTCCCGGCCACCACCGTCTTCACGGGCGTGCTCCTCGCCGCCACCCTTCTCCACTGGGACAGGTTCAACCACGATCACGTCTCGTTCTGGGCCTGGCTGGCGCTGTACCTGATCACCCCGCCGCTGCTGCCGTGGCTGTGGCTGCGCAACCGCCGCACCGACCCGGGCCGGCCCGACCGGCGCGACGCCCTGGTGCCCCGCCGCCTGCGCACGGCGGTGGCGGCGGGCGGAGCGGCGCAACTCGCCTTCGCCGCGGCCATGTTCCTGTCGCCCTCCACGGCAGTGCGGAACTGGCCCTGGACCGTCACCCCGCTGACGGCCCGCAGCATCAGCGCCTACGTGGCGTTCCCGGCCGTGGCCTGGCTGGCCTTCGCCTGGGAGGACCGCTGGAGCTGCTTCCGGGTGCCGATGCAGACCGCCACCCTCGGCTTGACGCTGGTGGGGCTCGGTGCCCTGCGGGTCCGCGGCGACCTCGACGGGCCCGGCACCTCGGTGTTCCTCTTCGCTGTCGCCCTGGTGCTGAGCATCGTGCTGCTGGTGGTGCTCCAGGTGGCGATGGAGCGCCGCGTGGCCCCGACCGACGGCCCCGCCGCCTGACCCCAGGGCGCTCAACCGGCCAGCGGCACCAGGGGCTCGAGCAGCGTCACCAGGCGGGCGAGGTCGCAGCCCTTGTCGATGACGCCGGCGACCGCGGGCTCGCGGGCCGCGGTACTGCGGCTCTCGTCGGCGGTCAGGAACACGACGGTCGCGCCCGGAGCGGCCGCGGCCAGCCCGGCCAGGGCCTGGGTGCCGGACATGCCCGGCATGCGCTCGTCCAGCAGCACCAGGTCGGGCTGGTGCCGGGCGGCCAGGTCGACCGCGGCGCGGCCGTCCCCGGCCTCGGCCACCACCACGTAGCGCCGGCTCGCCCCCAGGGCCGCGCCCACCGCGCCCCGCATGTGCTCCTGGTCGTCCACCAGCAGGACCCGCACCCTGCCGTCGGCCCGTCCCGGCCCGGGCTGGTCGGCCAGCCAGGGATCGAGCCGCTCGGCGGGCAGGGGCGCGCTCCAGTTGTAGCCCTGGGCCCGGTGGCAGCCGACGGTGCTGAGCACCTCGAGTTGGGCCAGGTTCTCCACCCCTTCGGCCACGACCTCCATGTGAAGGGCCCGGGCCAGGCTGGCGATGGCCCACACCAGCGCGGCGGCCTCGTCGTCCTCGTCGAGACCCCGGATGAAGGAGCGGTCGATCTTCAGGGTGTCGGCCTTGAAGCGGCGCAGGTAGCTGAGGGCCGAGTAGCCCGTCCCGAAGTCGTCGATGGAGAGGCGCACGCCGAGGTCCTTGAGCTTGCCGAGGACGCTGCTCGACGCCTCGGTGTCCTCGACCACCGCGCTCTCGGTGAGCTCGAGCGTGAGGTGCCGGGGGTCGAGGCCCGACGCGTCGAGGGCGGCCCTCACCTCGGCCACCAGACCCCGGTGCTGGACCTGGCGGGCCGACAGGTTGACGCACACCTCCAGCTCGGACGCCGACCGGTGGGTCCGCTGCCAGGCCACGGCCTGGCTGCAGGCCTGGTGCAGCACCCAGGTGCCGACGGGCACGATCTGGCCCGTCTCCTCGGCCAGGGGCACGAAGTCGGCCGGGCCCAGCAACCCGAGGCGGGGATGCTGCCAGCGCAGCAGGGCCTCTGTCCCCACCACCCGTCCGGTGTCCACCGCCACGATGGGCTGGTAGTAGACGCGCAGCTCGTCCCGGGTCATGGCCGCGTCCAGCTCGGTGCGGCGGGCGATCGATGCGAGGGCGAGGGCCCGCATTGCGGGTACGAACACCTCGGCCCGGTTCTTGCCCCGCTTCTTGGCCAGGAACATGGCCGTGTCGGCGTTGCCGATCAACTCCTCGGCCGTCTCGACGCCGGGACGCCCGGCCGCGATCCCCACGCTCACCTGGACGTGCCGGACGCTGCCGGGGAGCTCGAAGGGCCGGCCCAGGGCGGCCACGATGCGCTCGGCCACGGCCTCGGCGTCGGCCATTGGAGCGGCGTCGAGCAGCACTGCGAACTCGTCCCCGCCCAGGCGGGCCACCGTGTCGCCCGGCCGTACGCAGCCCAGCAGCCGCTCGGCCACGGAGCGCAGCACCCCGTCGCCGGCACCGTGTCCGAGCGTGTCGTTGACCGCCTTGAAGTCGTCCAGGTCGAGGTACAGCACGATCGACGGCTCGCCGCCCCGGATGTTGCGGGCGAGGGCGTGCTCGACCCGGTCGGTGAACAGGGCCCGGTTCGGGAGGTCGGTGAGCGGGTCGTGCCAGGCCCGGCGGCGCAGCTCCTCCTCCAGGGCCTGGCGCTCGCTGACATCCCGGGTGTTGAGCACGATCCCGCCCACGCTGGGATCGTGCCTCAGGTCGGTGACGATGGTCTCGGTGTGGCGCCAGCTGCCGTCGGAGCACGACAGGCGGCATGCGACGATGCCGCTCGCGACCGTTCCCCCCCGGGCCGCCTCCACCGACCGGACGAGTACATCCCGGTCCTCGGCGTGGATCCAGTCCTCCAGCCGGGCGCCCACCATGGCGTCGGGTGCGAAGCCGAAGACCCGCTCGACCGACGAGCTCTGGTACATGACGATGCCGTCGGGGCCCACGATGCTGAGGACGTCGCTGGAGTGCTGGGCCAGCGACCGGAAGCGGGCCTCGGCGCCGGCCACGTGCTCGAGCGCGGCGCCGGCCAGGGCGGCGATGAAGGAGGCCAGCTGCACCTCGGCGTCCCCGAACAGCCCGCCGATCTGGGCGTGGGTGACGTAGAAGCAGGCCCGGGTCCGGCCCTCGCACGCAATCGGCGCGCACAGGAGGGACCGTACGCCGGACAGCACCAGGCTCTCGGCCGCGTCCACCTCCTGGGCCTGGTCCACGACCACGGGAGCGCCGGTGTCGAGCGCCCGCTGCACGGCGGTGCGGCTCAGCTGGTCGATGCCCTCGCCCGACACGGTGGTGACGGTGCCGTCGGCTCCCGGCCCCACCTCGAGCACGTGGCAACGCTGGCCTCGAAGCAGGGCCACTGCGGCCCGCTCCACCGCGTCGTAGACGGCGGCCGGCGAGGTCGCCGCCGCAATGGCCCGGCCCACGTCGAGCAGGGTGCTGAAGCGGTCGGCCAGCGAGAGCGTGGGCGGGGCCGGCGCCTCCGCCGCGCCGGCCTCCCGGGGATGCAGGACGGCGAGGAGGGTGCGGGCCAGGGTCAGGTCCTCCGCCGAGCCCGGCCACCCGAGGGCGGATCCCACCTCGGCCCGGGCCAGCAGCGTGCGCGCCTCCTCGAACCGGGCCCCTTGCTCCCGGGCCGAGGCCAGGCTCGCGTCCAGCCGCCGGGCCGCCAGCCGGGACCGGCCGGCGGCGGCGGCCAGCAGGCCGAGCTCCCGCAGGGCGTGGGGCCGGTTGTTGCGGTAGCTGCGGGAGAGGCGGCCGGCCCGGCGGGCGGCCCGGCGGGCCCGGGCGAGCAGCCGGCGCCGGCGGCGCCGCTCGTACGGGGCCAGCGCATCGGCCTGCTGGCGCAGGGCCGTGGCCAGCCACGGCAGCACAGGGGCGACGTACTCCTGGCGCAGGCCGGCCCGGCGCACGAGCCGGCGGGCGTCCGACAACACGGCGACGGCCCGCTCCTCCTCCCCCGTGCCCAGGAGTCGCACGGCCTCCGCCAGGCGAACCTCCGAGCCGGTGTGGGCGTCGCCGTCGTCGTGTCCCAGCTGGGCCCGCACCAGGCCGGCCGGGACGTCCCCGTCGGCCGCCCGGGCCCAGGCGCTGAGGCTGATGCCGGCCGCGGCCCGGTCGCCGATGTCGACGGCCGACTCGTGGACGCGGGCCGCCTCGGACGCCGCCGGGCCCAGCTGGCCGAGGCGGTAGAGCGACAGGGCCAGATGCCAGCCGGCGGTGTTGGCCTCCCAGCGGTCGCCGGTGCGTTCCAGCAGGTCGATGGCCAGGCGGGCCTTGTCGGCCGCCTCCTCGTACCGCGAGGCCGAGTACAGCACGGCGCTGTGGAACCCGAGGGACTGGCCCTGGCCCCAGAGGTCGTCGAGCTTGGTGCGGATGGCGAGGGAGCGCTCCGCATAGGCGATCCCCCGTCCGTACCAGGGCAGCATCGTCATGACCGGCGCGTGCTCGGAGTAGGCCTGGGCCAGCTCCGGCGTGGGCGGGTAGCGCTCGGCCAGGTTCATCTCCCGGAGGTGGGCCCACCCGCACCGGAGCTTGCCGCTGTGGAACCAGTAGACGTAGGCCAGCCGGCTGTAGATCCGCACCGCCAGCAGCTCGCGCTCGCACCCCTCGAGGCTGCGCCGGCCGAGGAAGAGGCCCGGCGCCAGCGAGTGGGCCAGCTGGACGACGGTCTCCTGCAGGAGGGCCAGCGCCACGCCGAAGGCGGTGCGGGGGACCCTGGCGCCCAGTTGCCGCAGCGCCCCCTCGAGCCAGTCCCGTGCCCTGCGGGGCTCGCCGCGCTTGAACGCGACGTCGCCGAGCTTGCCCTGGAGGGCGGCGCGCGCCAGCGAGTCGTCGCACAGGGACTGGGCCAGCTCGAACTGCTCCTCGGCCTCGGCGTAGGCACCCCGCAGGGTCAGGACGTCGCCCAGCCCCTCGGCCACGCGGGCCCGGATGGCGGTGCCGGCGGTCGCGGCCGCCCGCTGGGCCGTGCGGTACTGGGCCTCGGCGATCTCCAGCGAGTGGCGGTGGCGGGCCAGCTCGGCCGCGGCCAGGGCGTGGGGCAGGCACCGCTCGGACGCCCCGGCGGCATCGAAGTGGTAGGCGAGCTCGAAGCAGCGGGTGGGGTCGACGGCCTCGATCAGGGCGGCCGCCCGGCCGTGGAGGTCGGTGCGCTCGGCCGGCGTCAGGCGGCCGAGCAGGGCCTCCCGCAGCTTGTCGTGGAGGAACTGGCAGCGCCCGGCGGCTTCGTCGACCCACAGGATGCGGCGCCGGCGCGCCTCCTCCAGGGCCTGTGCCACCACCGCCGGGTCGTGCCCGGCCAGGGTGACGGCGAGCGCCAGCTCGAAGTCCTTGCCCAGCACGGCCCCCACGGTGAGCAGCCGGAGGGCGACGGGCGACAGCTGCTCCAGGCGGCGGGTCAGGAACAGGGCGGCCCGCCTCGACGTCTGCACGTACGCCAGCGCCCGGTGGTCAACCTGCCAGCCGTCCGGCGAGCCCACCAGGGCCCCGCACTCGACCATCCCCCGCAGCACGGCCGAGGTCATGAAGGGGCTGCCCCCGGCCAGTTGGGTCAGCGTGGTCAGGGCCTCGGCCGGCAGGGGGCCCGCCATCGACTCGGCCAGGTTCTGGGCCTCGCCGGGTGTGAGCGGGGGGAGCACCACCGGCTCGGGCAGCTCGGGTGAGCGAAGGTAGTGGCCTGCGACGGCCTCCTCGGATCGGAACGCCGCCACCACCAGCACGTGGCGGCCGCTCGTCCTGGCCTGCTGCGACCACGACGTCAGCAGCTTCACGGTGAGGCCGTCCACCCACTGGCAGTCGTCCAGGAGCACGAGCGCGGGCCGGGCCCGGGTGCCGAGGGCGTCCAGGAGGAGCCCAAGGGCCTGGATGCTCCGGGTCTCGCCGTGCGCCTCGGGCAGCTCGTGCCCGGCCCGGCCCAGGATGCCGGACAGGTCCGGGAGGGCGGCGGCCACGGCGTCGGTCCTGTCGCCCAGGGCGGCGAGCAGGCGGGATCCGACGTCGCCGCCGGCGGCCTCGGCCTCCTGGATGGCCGCCACCACGCCGCCGAGCAGCTGGTACGGGCGCTGGGCGGCCTGGTCGGTGCCCTGGCCCCGGAGCACCCAGGCACCCCGACGGGTGGCCTGCTCGGCCACCTCGTCGAGCAGGCGCGTCTTGCCGCCGCCCGAGTCGGCCTCCAGCAGGACCAGGCTGCCCCGGCCGTGGCGGGCCCGCTCCAGGGCGTGACCCAGGGTGGCGAGCTCGGGGGCCCGGCCCACGAAGGCGGGCTCGGTGACGGTGCTGCGCCGGTCGTGCCGCCCTATCACGACCCGGGGATCCGACACGCCGCGGCGGACGGCGGCCGCGATCTCCTCCACGTCGGCCAGCGCCGCCGCCGCCGACTGGTAGCGGTGGCCCGGCTCCTTGGCCAGCAGGCGCATCACCACGGCCTCCAGGGCCCGGGGCACAGCCACGCCTTCGGCCCGGAGCCCGGCCGGCTCCTCGCTCAGGTGCTGGCGCAGGACCGCCCCCACGGTCGACGCCTCGAAGGGCGGCCGCCCGGCCAGGCACTCGTAGAGCACGACGCCGAGCGAGTACAGGTCCGACCGCTCGTCCACGGCCGCGTCGACCAGACCGGCCTGCTCGGGCGCCAGGTAGCGAGCCGTACCCACCGCCTCGTCCCGGAGGGCGGCGTCGAGGGACGCGCTGCGGGCCAGGCCGAAGTCGATCAGGACCGCTCCCTCGATCGGGTCGTCCCCCTGCACGATGATGTTGGCGGGCTTCACGTCCCGGTGCAGCACGTCGTGCTCGTGGACGCGCCCGAGCGTGGCCAGGACGCCGGCGGCCAGCGCGAGTGTTGCCGTCACGGGCAGGGGCCCCTCGCCCAGCCGCTTCTCGAGGGTGCTTCCCGGGACGTAGGGCTGGACCAGGTACAGGTCGTCGCCGTCGCGCTCGAAGGCGACCAGGGGGCGGAATTGGGCCGCCTCCTCCAGGCGGGCCAGGACGGCGGACTCGTGCTCGAGCCGGAGGCGCACGGCCAGGGGCACCTGGTCGGCCCGGACGTGCTTGACCACCACCAGCGCCCCGTCCGAGGCCAGGTCCCGGGCCAGGTAGGTCTCGACGCCGTCGCCGCCCTTGAGGAGCCGGCACTCGCGGTAGCGCGGGTGGACCAGCGTCCTCGCGCCCGCCGTCTGAGCCATGGGAACTCCCCGGGTCACCGATCTGCTGGAGTCGTCGCGCTGTCCTGCACCGCCTATCGGCACCCGCGGGGGCGGCGTGAGCCGGTGGGCGGCCATTCGACGCGAGGGCCGGCGCTTCGTACCGGGATCGCCCGTCCCGGTCGATTCGCGCACCGGGCGGGTGGCGTCGACGGCGCCGCCGGCGCCGTCAGCGCAGCGAGGCGAACTCGTCCAGGAACACTTCCCAGTGCCCGGACCGCACGACCAGGCGGTTCCCGGACGCCCACTCGTACCGCACCTGGTGCACGTCGATCTCGGCCGGGATCACGTACACCACCACTCCGGCGGCGGTGAGGGGGACGATGCGCGTCCGCTCCGGCTCCCGGCGGTCGAAGTTCCCCGTCATGGTGTTGCAGACGAACGTGTACCCCGTCGCCCGCACCACGTTGTCGGTGGCCTGCTCGACCTCGCCCACGAAGTGGCGCCGGGCATCACCGTCGAACGCCCGGCGCTCGATCACGTGGATCTTCTCGCCCGGCTGCAGCAGCGTCATGTCGCGCCCTCCCTTTGTCGCATTCTGCAGGCCGGCGACCCTTCGTTCAAGGGGGGCACATTCGCAAGGTCACGGTCGGTACCGTCGAGATCCGGGTTCATGGCGGCTCGACAGCCCGGCTCCTCGACGAGATCGACCGGCGCGTGCGCGAGCTCCTCGCCGGCGGGACGGCCTGACCGGCGGGGGCGGGCGCCACCTCGATCCGCCCGCGGCCGAAGACGGCCGGGCCGTGGGGCGGCCAGGCCGTGGGGTGCACCCGGCCGAGCAGGCGGGCGACCGCAGCAGCGGCTGTGGCGGCCCGCCGCCGGAGCGCGGCCGTCACGTGCCGACCACGCCGCCGTCAGCCCGGGTGACCACCACGGTGGCCGAGCGGGGCGTGGTGAAGGCGTCGTCGGGCGGCCAGGTGCTGCCGCCGCCCTCCCCCGGGTGCTGGATGTTGACGAACATCGTCCGCTGGTCGGGCGTGGTGATCACGCCGGTGACCTCGCAGCCGCGCGGTCCGGTGAAGAAGCGCCTGATCTCGGGCGAGCCGTGGGCGGCGGTGGCGTAGGGGTTGGCGGCCAGCATCTGGTCGTTGGCACCGGCCGGCTGCGCTCCGTCGGTCTGGATCCACACCCGCCCGTCCGGGTCCACCCACAGGCCGTCCGGTGCGCCGAAGGCGTCCGCCGCCTCGACGGTGGAGCCGTCGCCGCTGCCGCGCCCCTGGCCGGCCAGCACGAACAGCTCCCAGGTGAAGGCGGTGGCGGTGTGGTCGTCCTTTGCCTCCTGCCAGCGGACGATGTGGCCCCAGGGGTTGGGCTTGCGGGGGTTGGCGGCGTTGACGACCTTCGAGGCGCTGGTGTTGTTCGTGAGGGTCAGGTACACCAGCCCGGTGAGGGGGTCGACCGAGGTCCACTCCGGGCGGTCCATGGGCGTGGCGCCCACCGCGCTGGCCGCCAGCCGGGCCTTCACCACACGTCGCCCTGGTCGGCGAACCCGTTGGCGGCGGTGAGGGGGCCCCGGCCGTGCACGAGCGGCAGCCACTCGCCGCTGCCGTCCTCGTGGAACCGGGCCACGTAGAGGGTCCCGTCGTCGAGGGGGCTACGGCCCCGGGGCCGCAGCGAGCGCCAGTCGCCGTCGCTCACGAACTTGTAGGCGTACTCGTTGGCCTGGTCGTCGCCCATGTACACGACGACCCGGCCCCCCCTGCCCTCGTGGACGAAGGCGCCCTCGTGCTTCAGGCGGCCGAGGGCGGAGCGCTTGACCGGGGTGGAGCGGGGGTCGAGCGGGTCGATCTCCACCACCCAGCCGAAGCGGTTGGGCTCGTTGGGCTCGGCGGCGGTGACCACGAAGCGGTTGTCGTGGGTGGCCCAGTTGTTGCGGTCGCCGCCCACGCCGTAGCGGGCGTTGAGGCCGGCGTGCTCGGCGTCGTAGGGCCCCGGGTCGAGCCGGAAGTAGCCGTTGAAGTTCTCCTCGCAGGTGAGGTAGGTGCCCCACGGGGTGTAGCCGTGGGCGCAGTTGTTGATCGTCCCGAGCGGCGTGGCCCCGGCCGGGTCGGCCGAGGTCCGCACCAGGCGGTGGCCGGCCGCCGGCCCGGAGAAGGCCATTGCCGTGTTGGCGGTGATGCGCCGGTTCCACCGAGAGGGCACCACCTGCCACCGCCCCGAGGGGTCGCGGGCGATCTCCACCACGCTCACCCCGTGTGCGTTCTGGGACTTGCGCACCATCTCCGGCGTCCAGGCCGCCTTGGCGGGGACCGACGTGGTCCCGGTGTGGAGGTAGCCCTCGTCGGTGTACTCGTGGTTCACCACCAGCAGGCCCCGCTCGCTGCCCTCCGGGCCCCGGCCCAGGGGGAAGAAGTGCATGCCGTCGTGGTGCATGCCCGTCTGCTCCGCCTGCTCCGCGGCCGTATTGCCCCCCGGCACCAGCGGCGGCGTGCCCGGCACGAAGACAGGGAAGCTGCCCAGGATGGGGGTGCCCCAGGGGATGAACGGGGCGGCGTGGTAGCCGGGTGGGACGTGCACGTCGTCGTCGAAGCCCAACGGGACGGCGGCGAAGCCGAGCAGGTCGCCGGCGCCGCGCCCGGCGCTGCGGGCCCGGGCAGGGGCCCCCGGCGCGGCCCCGGCGACGCCGGCGAGCAGGCCACCACCGGCCAGGAAGGCGGCCGCCGCTGCCAGCCCGCCCCCGAGGACATCGCGGCGCGACAACCGCGCCGCGGCGATGTCCGAGAACGGCCGCTCGCCGGCGGTGTTCACCACCGTGTCGTCGTCGTGCAGCATCATCTCGTCCTCCCTCTCGCCTGCGGGCGTCCGCCGCGCGGGCACGGGCCGAACCTACGGAGCGCGGGTGGCCGCCCCCCTGCCGGCCGGTGAACCGGGACCGAACAGCCGATGGCGAGTCCGCGAGGGCGGCCGGGGCGCCTCACCCCGAACCGGAGGGCGGCGCCCTCCCTGGCGACACGGCTGGCCCCTGGCGCGGAGGCGACCCAGGTCACGAGGGAGCCGTCGTCGATCCTCACCGGCGCCCTGTCGTCGCCGTAGATGGACCTACGGAGCGCCGCCCGTGGCGTCGGGATCGACGTTGGCAGCGTCGCGGACTACCACCGAAAGGACCTCGAACAGCTGGGCCGGCGTGGACCGGTTCCGGCCGGATGACGCCGCGACGGCCATCGGTGGACAAGCCTGGCCCCCGACGCGGGTCACGGCCCGAGTGGGCCCCTGACCTGGTCCACCTCGTGGGGCGGACGACGGGATTCGAACCCGTGACCCCAGCCTTGGCAAGGCGGGTCCTGGCGTCCGTGACGTGACTCCGACTCCTGTGACCTGCGGTCCTGTCCGGCCTGTCGTCCGCCACGACCCAGCGTTTCCGCCCTGTCGTAGAGCGCTCTCCTTCGCTTCGGTCAGGGCAGCAGACCTTCCTCGTACGCCCACGTGACGAAGCCAGCTCCGTCGACCGGCAGAGTCATCTCGGTAGCGACCAGGTCGTCGACGATGCGTTCCGCGTCCTGTCGAGCGAGCCGCTCGGTCCGGAGGCCGTTGGCCACGAGCCAGAGCGTTCCGTGTACCGGGATGCCGTCGCGCTGCGCGATGCGCGAGCCGGCGCGCTCGTCGATTATCGCGATGCCGCCGTGGACGGACGCCCACGCGAGCACCGCTGCCTCGCCGTTGTTCTTGTCGGGTCCGCCACCGAGCTCCGCCTTGTACCGAGCGAACGCGACGACGTCCTCCACTTCAACGAGCTCAACGACATCGATCCACTGCACCGACAGCACTTTGGCGAGTCCGGGATGGACAGACAGGCCAGCGTGGATCTCGGTCGTGACCTCGGCTGGCGTGAGGCAGCGGTGCGGCGCGACGAGCTTCTCGAGAACATCGAGCCTGCCAGCGCGCGCGAAGTGACTCAGCGGGGTGTTGTCGAAGACGAGCGTCTCACTCAAGACAACGGTTCGAACTCACGCCGAAGGCCTTGGAGTGGGATCTCCTGACGTTCGGGCAGCTCATCCTCGCGGACCGTCCCCCACAGAAGCTCGGCCGCTCGGGCAGCAGTCAGGCGCCCCCCGCGGTAGGCAGAGAGCACTCGACGGCCATAGTCGGGTGGGACCGCCGGCGCGTCGAGTTCCGACACCCAATGCTCGCCGAGTTCGATGAAGTCCGGCGCGTTCGGAGGGTCGCTGGCCAGCGCCACGCGAGCCACTTCGTCGATCAACCCAAGGTTCTTCAGCTGCGACGTCACCGCCGACCAGCTCGCACGGAATCGAACACCAACCGCCACTGCCGCCAGGCGGCTGTCGGATATCGAACGCCAGGTCTCCTGCACCTCAGCACGTGGCAAGAGCAGGTGGATCGCGAACGCATTGATCAGCCGCTCGGTCTCGCTTCCGGGAGAAATCGTGACCTCGGGCGCGTACGCGTCAGCGAACAGATGGTGACCGAGTTCGTGGGCGAGATTGAACCTTCGACGACCCGGATCGATGCTGCCGTTGATGAGCGCGACTCCCCACTTCTCGACCGCGACGTGCGCGCCATCGCGTCCTTCCTCACCGAGGTCCAGCGAGAAGGCCAATAGACCGACGGCTTCACAGTGGCGTTGGAGCTCCGGAAGAGGACCGGGCGCCGCGTTCATCCAACGGCGCGCCTCAGAGGCGGCACGCTCGGCCGACTCCAGGGTCTCTGGGAGGTCAAGCCGCCGCTCGGCGACGGCGGGAAGCACACCTTCGCGCTCGAGATACTCGACGTCGCGGGCGAGACGCTCGATCGTCCGATCGAGCAAACGCGAGTGACCTCCAGCGGCAGGGTCCTCTCGGCGGCTGACAACCGCCGGCGGCGACTCGGACACGAACCAATCGATGGGCCGGTCGAGCGCGGCTGCGACCCTCACGAGCTCGCTGGCCGAGACCTTCCGCCGCCCCGACTCGATCTTCGCCACCTGGGTCCGGTCGATACCGCCAACCTGGGCCGCCAGCTCCGCCTGGGTCAGACCGAGCTCCTCACGAGCGCGAGAGATGCGCACGCCGATCTCGGCCATCTCCGGGCTACTCGCCATGTGTGCGATTTTGGCACATCCGGCCCGACTTGGCTACGTCGAGCGGGGAGTCGACGGCGCGCCCAAACGAAATTCTCGCGTTCGTCTCGGGCGTTGGCTACGGCAATCGCCTATCGACCCAGCCGGGCTCGGGCCGCGGGGGTGAGGGCGTATCGCCCTCGATCCGCATTCATGACCCAGCCCCGAAGTCGATGCTGCAAGTCGGGCGCGTTCGTGGCGAGCGTCCATGCCTGGCGATTCACCGTGGCGGGATTGCCCCCGACGGCGCGCTGAATCTCAGCGAGTGACACGGAGCCGGGTCCGAGCCCGATCCGGCCTCTTCAACTCGGCTGTCGATGACTCGCAGGGCGTAGAGGTCGACGTGCTGGTGCTCGTCGGTCCGGACTTCCCGCCCCCATCGTCAGTGTTGGCACAGACGACCAGCCCACCAATCGCGGGCCGCGACAGCGCTTGCGACAAGTGCCGTGCGCATCCATCGAAGGCGACGACGAAGCTGTCGTCGCAAGTTCCCGAGCGCGGTGAGCACATCAGCCGCCAAGTGAGCACCACGTCCCCGGATCACGACCTCGAACGATTTCGAGGCGCTGCTCTGCATCGCGCCACGCCAGTGGTGGCGTAACCGTGCGTCAGGTCGCCGTCGTCGATGTACGAGGCGGGCACCGCGATCTGGCGACCGTCCTCGAGTTCGAGGTGGAGATGCCGGTCCTCGGCCCCACGTACTACGCCGCGAGCACCGTTGAGCAAGCCGAGGTCGTACCGGTTCTTGTGCGCGAGCATCTCGTCGCCCACGGGATCCGATGCGGAGCGGCCGACGGGCGGCTGGTCGAAGCCGTGGGCGGGATCAGGGGACGAGGTGGAAGGCGTCGCAGTGGGCGGGGCGCACGACGCGGAAGTCGCGGTGGTTGAGGGTGGCGATGGTGGTCTGGTCGAGGCGTTCGGCGACGGCGACGAGGGCGGCATCGGCGAGGTCGAGGGCGAGGTCAGCGTAGGTCTCGACCAAGTTGAGGCATCGCTGCCAGTCGGTGTCGGTCAGCTCGATTGGGTCGAGCTGGCCGGTGGTGACCAGGCGCAGGAACCGTTGGTGGGCTCCGGTGCCGAGGCGGTCCAGGATCAGCCACGCGGTCTCGGCAATGACCGGGGTCGGCGACGCCCAGTCATGGCCGGCGAGGAGCGAGGTGATCTCGTCGCGGCGGGCCGAGCCGTGGTCGGCGGCGACGAGCCAGATGTTGGTGTCGACCAGCAGCACCGGCCGGAGGTTCAGGCGCCCCGGGCGAGCTTGCGGGCGGCGGCGTCGGCTCGTAGCTCGTGGATGTCGCGGGTCGCCCACTCCGGGTCCCCGGAGTCGGCGCAGCCGATGAACGCCTCGGCGGCGGCGATCCGCTCGACGTTGGCCTGGGGGCCGGTGCGGCCGTAGAAGCCTTCGAGCGCTTCGACGGCGACCTCCTCGACGCTGACGCCGCGGCGGGCCGCTTCGGCGGCCAGACGGCCAGCGAGGGGCTCGGGAACCTCCACGGTCACGCTCACAGACACCATTGTGCCCTCACATCCCGGCGGGTGCGGCCCGCCCTCGGGTGCTGCGGTGCGGAGTTGCTGATCCGCCCGGTACGACGCCGTGCTTCGGCGGCGACGGGAGCCTGGCCGTGTGGGAGCAGGTGCTGGCCACCGTCGGCTGGGCGCCGGGGAGCCGGGCGGGTACATGGACGGGCGTCAGCCGCTCTTGGCGGCGCTCGGCGACGAGGTCTCCGACCCAGGCACATCGGCCTCGGCCTGCGACTCGACGCCGACCTCGTCCATGGCTTCTGCAGGACGTCGGCCGCAACCTTGTCGCCGCTGTCGACGAAGTGGGAGTACACGTTGAGCGTGGTCGCCGGACGGGCGTGGCCGAGACGCCCGGCGACAACCGACACTGGCACGCCCGCCGTCAGCATCGTGGTGGCCATGAATGGCGCAGGTCGTGAAGGCGGACGCCGTCAAGGCCAGCCCGATCGCGCGCCCGGCGCCAGCGGTGGCTGGTGACGTCCGGGCGCCACGGCGTCGCCGCGTCCGGCGCGTTGGAGAAGACGAAGCCATCGCGGCGCAGTGCCACGCCGCAGAACTCCGCCCGTTCGCCCATGCGCGTGTGATGCGCGGCGAGGGCGGCGAGGGTGGACACGTCGACCGTCACCCGGTAACTGCGATGGGTCTTGGTTCCCTTCACCACGATCCCGTCCGGACCGTCGACCACCGCACGGGCGAATGTGAGCGCGCCGGAGGCGAGGTCGACGTCACGCCACTGGAGCCCGCACAACTGCGAGCGCCGGGCGCCCGTCGACACGGCGAGGCGGAGGTAGGCGTACAGCTCCGGGTCGTCGACCGCCACGTCGGCCAGCAGCCGGGCGACCCCCGCCGGCGGTGGCGGCGCGAGGTCCGGAGGGATCACCCGAGGCGGCGAGGCGGCGTCCGCCGGGTTGTTCGGGATCCAGCCCCATCTGACCGCCTGCGCCAGCGCGGCGTGGAGGACGACGTGCACCCGCCGGATGGCGGCCGGCGACATGAACTCGCTCTTGCGGCCGGGGAGCTTGCGCATCGCCGCGTAGCAGGCGTCGATGTCCGCCGGCCGCAGGCGCATGAGCTTGATCGTCCC
>JBQTJJ010000069.1:0-44379 GCA_052387235.1 Actinomycetota bacterium | reverse complement strand
AGTGCCATGCCGTTGCCCACCACCATGGCCGCGCCGAGGGCCAGCACCAGCAGCGGCAGGAGATCCTCGCCGAGGAACACCGGGTGAGGCTATTCCGGATGGGTGGTGCGCGAATCCCCCTCAAGCTCTCGCGGAGTGGCGACGATGCATCGGGAGCGCCCCTCCAGACGGCGCAGGCAGAGGTGGGGTCGGGGACCCTCCCCGGCGGCGGCTCCGGCAACCCGGCCGGCCAGCCGCACCCCGGCCCCCCTCTGCCCCTTCCCCGGGCCGCGCGGGTCAGATGCGGGCCATGTTGGCGAAGCGGGTGTACTGGCTCAGGAAGGCCAGCTGGAGCACGCCGGTGGGCCCGTTACGGTGCTTCGACACGATGACCTCGGCCGTGCCCCGGTCCGGCGACTCGGCGTTGTAGACCTCGTCCCGGTACAGGAACATCACGACGTCGGCGTCCTGCTCGAGGCTGCCGCTCTCACGGAGGTCAGCGAGCATCGGCCGCTTGTCGGCCCTGGCCTCGAGGCCGCGGGAGAGCTGTGACAGGGCGATGACCGGCACCTCGAGCTCGCGGGCGAGGATCTTGAGGCCGCGGCTGATCTCCGACACCTCCACCTGGCGGTTCTCGGCGTTGGTGCGGCCCGTCATCAGCTGGAGGTAGTCGACCACCACCAGGCCCAGGCCCTCCCGGCTCTTGAGCCGGCGGGCCTTGGCCCGGATGTCCATGATGGTGAGGTTGGGGTTGTCGTCGACGAAGATCGGCGCCTCGCCCAGGCGGCCGATGGCGTGGCTGATCTTGGGCCAGTCGGTCTCGACGAGGCGGCCGTTGCGCATGCGGGTGGCGTCGACCCGGGCCTCCGCACACAGCAGGCGCTGGGTGATCTCGTGGTTGCTCATCTCGAGCGAGAACATGAGCACCGGCGTACGGGCGTGCATGGCGGCATGGGCCACGATGTTCAGGGCGAAGCTGGTCTTGCCCATGGAGGGACGGGCCCCGAGGATGATGAGGTTCGACGGCTGCAGCCCGGCCAGCCGCTCGTCCAGGTCGGTGAAGCCGGTGGGTGTGCCGGTGATCGACTCGCCCCGCTCGTAGAGCGCCTCCAGGTGGTCGAGGGACTTCTCCAGCAGGTCCCGCAGGGGCGCCATGGTGTCGGCCACCCGGCGCTGGCCCAGCTGGAACACCAGGGTCTCCGCCTTGTCGATGGCGGCGCCGACGTCCTCGGGGATCTCGTAGCCCAGCTCGGCGATCTCCGAGGCCACGCCGATGAGCCGGCGCAGCAGGGCGTGCTCCTCGACGATGCGGGCGTAGCGGGGGGCGTTGCCGATGGCCGGCGTGTTGGCCTGGAGCGAGATGAGGACGGGCGTGCCGCCCACGGCGTCCAGCAGGCCGGCCCGGCGCAGCTCGTCGGCCACCGTGACGGGGTCGCCGGGCTCGCCCCGGGCGTAGAGCGACGTGATGGCGTCGAACACGTGGCCGTGGGCCGGCTTGTAGAAGTCGTCGGCGGCGCAGATCTGGACCGCCTCGACGACGGCGTCCTTCGACAGCAGCATGGCGCCGAGCAGTGACTCCTCGGCGTGGAGGTCGGCCGGGACGGACCGCCCGCGGCGCTCGGGTGGCTGGTTGGCGCGGGCGTCGTCGATCGAGCGGACCATCTCACCCCATCCAACAGGGGAGGGCCTGGGGAACGCTAGGGGTGCTTCGCTGTGGATTCACCGGGGATTACCGTCCCGTTCACTCGGTGGGAACACCAGTTCGAGTGTAGGGACCGCATGTGACAGGGCCCGACCGCCACCCCGGATCAGCGGTCGGCGACGACCTCGACGTTCAGCCGGAACTCGACGTCGGCATGCAGCTTCACCGGCACCTCGTGGGAGCCGAGGGTCTTGATGGGCTCGTCGATGTGGAGCCTCCGGCGGTCGAGCGCGAGCCCCGACTGGGCCGTGACGGCCTCGGCCACGTCGGCCGCGGTCACCGACCCGAACAGCCGGCCCTCGCGCCCGGCGCGGGCCGGGATCTTGATCACGAGCGGCACCAGCCTGCGGGCCACGGCCTCGGCCCCCTCGCGGTCGCGGGCGTCCTTGACGTCACGAGAGCGGCGCATGGCGTCGGCCTGGGCCTGGACACCCGGGGTGGCCGGGATGGCCCGGCCCTTGGGAACCAGGAAGTTCCGGGCGAAGCCGTCCGAGACCTCGAGGATGTCGCCCTTCTTGCCGACGCCGTCGACGTCGGTGCGCAGCACCACCCGCATCTAGCCCACCACCTCGTCCTCGGGCTCCTCGATGCCGGCCACGGCGTCCAGGTCGGCATCGTTGGTCTCCTCCGGCCCGGGCAGGACCTCGGGGCCGGGCGGAGGACCGCTGGGGACCGGGGGAGCACTGTCGCGCGGGCCGGAGGGCCGGTCGCCCCGGGGCGGGCCCCCCCGACCGCCGCCCCGCCCGCCGGTGCGCTCGGTGACCGTGCGCTGGGTGTACGGGAGGAGGGCCAGCTCGCGCGCCGTCTTGATGGCCACGGCCACCTCGCGCTGGTGCTGGGTGCAGTTGCCGGTGACGCGGCGGGCCCGGATCTTGCCCCGGTCCGACATGAACCGGCGGAGGATGTTGACCTCCTTGTAGTCCACCCACGGGATGTGCTCGGTGCAGAAGATGCAGACCTTCTTCTTCCCGCCCCGGCGCCGGTCCTCCCGGGGGGCCCGCTTGGTGCCGCGGTCGCGATCGTTGTTGCGTGCCATTAGAAGGGCTCCTCGTTGCTGCCCCAGCCGGGTGCGGGCTGGCCCTGGGCCCCGACCGGGGCCTGGGCCCGGCCACCGTCGCCGGGACCGCCGTACCCGCCGCCGCCGCCCTGACCGCCCTGGCCGCTGCCCTGGCCGCCCTGGCCGCCCTCACCGGGGGCCCGGCGCTCGTTCTTGGTGATGGCGGCCGTGGCCCAGCGCAGGCTGGGGCCGATGTCGTCGGCCACCACCTCGATCTTGGACCGCTTCTCGCCCTCCTGGCTCTCCCACGAGCGCTGCTCCAGGCGGCCGGTCACGATGACCCGGGAGCCCCGGGACAGCGACTCGCTGGCGTTCTCCGCCATCTCCCGCCAGCAGACCACGTCGAAGAAGGAGGTGGCCTCCTGCCACTCCCCGCTCTGGCGGTCCTGCCAGCGCCGGTTCACGGCCAGGCCGAACGAGGCCGTGGCCTGACCGCTCGGCGTGAAGCGCAGCTCGGGGTCGCGCGTGATGTTGCCGACCAGGGTGACCGAGTTTCCGTTGCTCATTGCTCGCTCGCTTTCGCGCTCTGGCCGCCGTTGTCCGCGGCCGCTCCGCTGGATGTGGTGGCGGTGGCCGGGCGGGCCCGGTTGGCCACGACGTCGGGCAGGCGGATCACCTTGTGGCGGATGACCTCGTCGGCCAGGGAGAGCATCCGGTCGAGCTCGGCCATCGCAGCCGGCTCGGCCGAGGCCTCGATGAGGACGTAGTAGCCCTCCCAGCGGTGGTGCAGCTCGTAGGCGAACCGGCGCTTGCCCCACCGGTCGACCCGGCCGGCGTTGCCGCCGTTGGCCGTGATCACCTGGGTGGCCCGGTCGATGCTGGACCGGATGACGTCGTCCTCCAGGCCGGGATCGAGGATGACCATGACTTCATAGGGCCGCACGGGCCGCTCCTCCCTCTGGACCCGGCGCGCGGTGCGCTCGGGGCCCCGGCGCTCCCGGGGCAGGGCTTCGGTGAACTGGGTCATCCTAGTCGACGCCGGCGCTGTTCCCATGGGCCCGATGCTGCCGCAGGGGTGTGACATTCACGATCGGCGGCGGTGACACGGGCCCGGGTCCTGCCACCTCAGCCCGGGCAGGCGCCGCCAACGTCGATCCGCGACCCGGGGCCGATGCCGAGCGGCTCGAGCCCGCCCTTCAGCGTCTCCAGCGCCAGCCGGTACGGACCGGCCGGCGGGTACTCGGGGCACCCGTCCTGGTCCGGGCACGGCTCCATGTCGGTGGCGGAGACGAACGCCCCTGCCGCGTCGAACCAGGCGATGCTGAGCGGCACGGGGACGTTGCGCATGTAGAAGGCGGCGCTCGTGTCCTGGTCGAAGCGGAACACCATGCCGTCGAAGCCGGCCAGGTCGGTCCGGCCCATGAGCCCCTTGGCCCGCTGCGCGTCGTCGGCGGCCAGGAGGGCGCAGAGCCGGGCCGACGTGGGCGGGCCGCCGCCGGCCGGCGTCACCCGGAAGGCGATCTCGCCGAAGCCCGGGATGCCGCCGAAGGACGGGTCGGCGGGCCCGTTGGCGCCGACCGTGAGGAAGGCGGTGAGGGCCAGCACGACCAGGGCCACCACCACCCAGCCGAGGACCCTCGGCGCACCGCGCCCGCCGCCGCGACTCGAATGGGCCCTGCTCACGCCGTCTTGCTAGCACCTCCGGCCAGCCCCAGCGCGGCGGCCGCCTCCTCGCCGAGGCCGTAGCTCTCGTCCTGGTTCGGGAAGCGCCGGGCCCGGACGTCGGCGGCGAAGGCCGACACCGCCGCCACCCCGTCGGACTTGAGCGAGCCGTAGCGCCGCACGAAGCGCGGCAGGACCCGGTCCTCCAGGCCCACCAGGTCGTGGAACACCAGGACCTGGCCGTCGCACCACGGTCCGGCGCCGATGCCGATGGTGGGCACCCCCACCGCTTCGGTGACGAGCCGGGCCACGGGCGCCGGCACCCCTTCCAGCACGATGGCGAAGCAGCCGGCGCCGGCCAGCGCCTTGGCGTCCTCCACCAGCGCGGTTGCGGCGCCGGCGTCCTTGCCCTGCACCTTGTAGCCGCCCTGGGCGTGCACCGACTGGGGCGTGAGGCCGAGATGGCCCATCACCGGTATCTCGGCGCCCACCAGGGCGGCGACGACGGCCAGCCGCTTGCTGCCGCCCTCCAGCTTGACGGCCGAGGCGCCGGCCCGGACCAGTCGGCCGGCGTTTCGCACCGCGTCATCGGCGCCGAGGTGGTAGCTGAGCCAGGGCATGTCGGCCACCACCAGCGCCCGGGGGCGGGCCCGGGCCACGGCCGCCGTGTGGTGGGCCATGTCGTCGACCGTCACCTGCAGCGTGTCCTCGTACCCGAGCACCACCATGGCCACGGAGTCACCCACCAGGATGAGGTCGACGCCGGCCTCGTCCACGATGCGGGCCGACGGGGCGTCGTAGGCGGTCACCATCACCAGCGGCGGGGTCCCGCCCTCGGCGCCGGGGCGCACCTTTCGGGCCCGCAGCGCGGGCACGGTGATCTCGGCCGGTCGTGGGGCGGTCATGGTGCCTCCTCAGCCGTCCAGCGCCACGGGGGCTGCCGGCGGTCGAGACCCAGTGTGCGGCAGGCCCGGTACTGTCGGCAAGCGTGGAGCGTGCGTGCGAGCGGTGCGCCGGCGACGACGAGGAGCTCGTCCTGGTGCGCCAGGCCGGTGCGGCCGGCGCCGGGCGCGACGACGCCGCCGAGCTGTGGTGCCCGGGCTGCCGGGCAGAGCACGCCCACGAGGTCGTCGACGACCTGCCGTGACCTGACCGCCGTCACCCCCCGCCCAGCCCCAGCAGGCCGGTGCCCGGTGCGGTCTCGGAGGGCCTGGGCGGCGCCGCCGTGGAGGGCGGCGGCGCCGCGATGGGCGTCGACGCCGGCGGGCCGTCCGCCGCCGTGGTGGTGGCGGTGGTCCCCTCCACCGTCGTGGTGGTGGTGCTGGGCAGCACGACCCCGGCGGGAGGCTTCATCGTCCTGCCCTTGAAGGCGGACACCACGGGGAACACGCCGGTGTCCGCCCCTTTGGTGGCCTCCTGCATGAAGCGCTTGAACAGCAGGGCCGGGAACGAGCCGCCGTTGACCTTGCGGCCCCGGACGTCGTCCATCTTGCGGACGTTCCCCTCCGGGTACCCCATCCACACCGCGGTGGTGAGGGTCGGCGTGTAGCCGACGAACCAGGCGTCGCCGAAGTCCTGGGTGGTGCCGGTCTTGCCGGCGAACGGCTTCCCGAAGCGGGCGGCCGTGCCCGACCCCTCCTGCACCACGACCTGGAGGCAGTGGTTCACCACGTCGGCCTGGGCCCGGTCCATCACCCGGGACCGGGCCGGGGGCCGGGCCCGCTGCAGGACCCGGCCGTCGACGGTGGTGACCTCCAGGATCACCCGCGGCTCGACGCGGATGCCCCGGCTGGCGAAGGTCGAGTAGGCGCCGGCCATCTCCAGCACCGAGACCTCCGACGTGCCCAGGGTCAGGGAGATGTTCTCCACCAGGGGCGAGGTGATCCCGGCCGCGTGCGCCAACTCGGCGACCTTGGCCGGGCCCACGACCTTTATCAGCTGGGCGTACGCGGTGTTGACGGAGCTGCGGGTCGCGTCTATCAGGCTCACGGCGTCGCCGAAGTCGGCATCCTCGAAGTTCCTGACCAGGTAGTCCCTTCCCTCGTTGGCCTTCGGGAACGTGATCGTGGGTGGGCCTGGCAGGGCCGACCGGACGCTGTACCCGGCCCGCACCGCCGCCGCGAGGACGAACGGCTTGAAGGTGGACCCCGGCTGGCGGCCGGTGCCGCCGCCCTCCTTGCCCACCGCCAGGTTCACCTTGGAGAACGGATCGGCCGCGTTCCAGTCCCGCCCGCCCACCATGGCCTTGACGTCGCCGTTGGCGTCCACCGCGACCAGGGCCGCGGCCGGGTCGTCGGGCCGGTCCAGGTAGCCGTAGACGGCGTCGTAGGCCATCTGCTGCAGGCCGAGGTCCATCGACGTCCGCACCCGGAGCCCGCCCGAGTACAGCGCCGTCCTGCCGTACCGGGCCTCGAGCTGGCGGCGGACGAACTCCACGAAGTACTGCGTGCCCTTGTCGGGCCGGGCGAAGGTGGTCTCGGCCCTGGCCCGGGTGACCACGTAGTTCGCCACCGGCTCCTTCTCCGCCTCCACCCGGTCGGCGTGACGGATGAAGCCCGAGCGCTCCATGGCGGTGAGGATCCGGGCTCGCCGTTCCTCGGCCACGCCCGGCGCCTTGGTGGCGTCGGCCGCCTCGGGCGACTTGATGAGGCCGGCCAGGTAGGCCGCCTCCCGCAGTCCGAGCTCGCCCACGTCCTTGGCGAAGTAGGAGCGCGACGCAGCCTGCAGGCCGTAGGCCCCCCGGCCCAGGTAGATCGTGTTGAGGTAGCGCTCGAGGATCTCGCGCTTGTCGTACCTGCGCTCCAGCTTGACCGCCAGCACCGCCTCCTTCAGCTTGCGGACGAGGGTGCGTTCGGAGGTCAGGTAGACGTTCTTGACGTACTGCTGGGTGATGGTCGACCCGCCCTGGAGGGGCTTGCCCCGGACGTCGGCCCAGGTGGCCCGGGCGATGCCCACCGGATCGATGCCGGGGTGGTCGAAGAACTCCCGGTCCTCGGCCGCGAGGACGGCATCCACCACCACCTGGGGCACGTCGTCGAGGCGCACCGGCACCCGGTTCTCGCCGCTGTCGAGCGACGCCAGCCGGGCCCCGTGCACGTCCGTGAGGATGGTGGTCTGGGCCTGGGGCACCTCGGGGGGGAGCGGCACCCGCACCAGCAGGTAGGCCGAGCCCGACAGGGTCGTGAACACCAGCAGGGTGACCAGGAAGAGGAGGCGGCGGTAACGCCAGACCCAGCTGCGGCGGGGCGCCGGCGGCCGGCGGGGCGGGTTCTGGGGTGGCATCGAGAGGTGCGGGACCCGCCTTCCCACGGGTGCCCGGAACGGCCCAGGCTACCCGGGAGGCCCCCTCCTCCGCCGGGCACGGGCCGGCGCCGGGGCTCCGTCACCGGACGGGGTCGGATCCGCCCCGGCCGGGGCGGGCTCCCGCCGGTTGCGCGCCAGGAGACCGGACGCCGATCCCGCCAGCGCTCGCCGCTCCCCCACCAGCCGGCCGGTGACGGCGGCCAGCCCGGCGGTGGCAGCAGCGGCGGCCGCGCCCCGGTCGTAGGGAGCGAGGTCGGCCGGGCCGACCCAGCCCCAGGTGCCGGGGGCCAGCACGAGCCAGGCCACGAGCAGCAGGCCGGGGACGGCGTCGACCACCGGTCGACCAGGAGGGGCGGCGGGGTGGGCTGGGCGGGCGGGGTGGGCGGGTCGGGCGAGGTGGGCGGGGCGGGCCAGGAGGAGGGCGGTGGCGCCGGCGCCGGCCGCCAGGGCCAGGCCCGAAGCGGTGCGGGGCGCCGGGACGAGGGCGGCGGCGAGGGCGGCGGCACCCGGGACGCCGAGGAGGGCCGCCCACGGGCGGGGCGCCACCAGGGCGAGGACGGCGCCGGCGGCGAGCAGGCGGCCGGCGGGAACGGTGGGTCCGAAGGCGCCGGCCGCCACCGCCAGGGCGAACAGGGAGAGGGTGGGCCGGGAGGCCGCCACCCACGCCAGGGCCGCCGCCGCGGCGCCGGCGGCCACCACCCCACCCGGCTCGGGCAGGTGCCCGGCCGCCGCCACTCCCAGCATCGCAGCGGGGACCCCGAGGACTGCGGCCCGCGAGGGCCCGATCGTGGCGGCGACCAGCAGCAGGGCGGCGCCGGAGAGGGCCAGCACCAGCGCGGCGCCGCTCCCGCCCGCCAGCACCCACCGGCCCGAGTCCACCCGCTGGACGAGGAGGGCTGCCGTGGCCACGGCGCAGCCACCCGCCGCCGACAGGGTGGCGAGGCCCTCCGGACCGGCCAGGAGGGGCCTGGCGTCCCGGCGGCGGGCCGGCCCCCGCGTGCCTGGCTCCGGAGTGGCGGCCGGCGTTCCGGGAAGGCTCACTTCCGCCTGGCGAACGTCAGGCTTCCCGGAATCTCCTCGCCCTGCCGACACCGTCCTCACGAACACCCCCAGCGCCGCCAGCCCGGCCAGGGCGAGCGCCCCCGCGAGGGGGCGCGGATGGCCGGCGCCGGCCGAGGCCACGGCTACCGGAACGCCCACCAGTACGGCACCGGAGCATGCGGCCGCCCGGGGCGATGCGGGCCGCCAGCCGGCGCCGGCCAGGGCGGCGGTCGCCGCGGCAGCCGCCGCGCCGCCGGCATCGGTCGTCACCGGGGAGCCGTCGCCGGCCGCCGTCGCCACCGCCACCCAGTACCCGCAGACCGCGGCGGCGGCTGCAGCCCAGCCCCAGGCCGGCGCCGGCCTCACGAGGCCAGACCCAGGAGCAGTGCGACGGCGCCGAGCGTGACCGCCACGGCCCGGGCCGTGGCGATCGGCACCCGCGGAGCGGCCAGCCAGGCCGCGCCGGCGCCCGCCGCCACGCCGGCCACCCGCAGGACCACGTCGGCGGCGCCGGCGGCCGACGGCCCGGCCACGCCCAGCGCGGCGGCGGCCCCGAAGGCCACCGACGCCAGCCGGCCCCCCCGGCCCGCCAGCACCAGCGCGCCCGCGCCGGCCCACGCCGCACCGACCGCGGTAAGGGAACCGAGGGTCCCCCCGGCTCCGAGCACGGCCTGGGCGCCGGCGACGGCGTCCAGCGACGTGGTGCCCCAGCGCACGGCCAGCCCCAGCAGGGCCAGGCCGGCTCCGGCGCCGAGGGCGAGGTCGGCGGCGCCGGTTCCCAGCAGCACAGCCAGCAGCACCGTGTCGCCGGAGGAGGTGAGGGCGAGCGCTGCCGCGCCCGCCAGGGCGGCGCGACGGAGTGGGTCGGCCGACCCCGTCACGCCGGCCGACCCCGTGGCGCCGGCCGACCCAGTGGCGCCGGCCGACCCCGTGGCGCCGGCCTGCCCCGCCGCACCAACCGACCCCGTGGCGCCGGCCTGCCCCGCCCGGCGCCGGCCGGGCCGGGTCGGGCTCCGCCGGTGGCTCAGGTCGCCGCCGTCCGCCGCCGGCGGCCGGCGGTGTAGGTGCGCACCAGGTGGTTCCACGAGCAGGCGGTGCAGACCTCCACGACGTAGCAGGCCACCTCGCCGGCCCGGCGGGCCAGCTTGGCCAGCTCCGCCGCGCCGGTGAACGAGGCACCCCCCGGCGGCAGCCGGGCGCCGAAGGCGTAGGCGACGTGGACCAGCGACGCGTCCTCGCAGATGGGGCAGGCGTCGCCGGCCGGCGTGCCGACGCCGCGTGCCACCCGCAGCAGCTCGGGGTGGGCGTCACAGACGTCGAGGCGGGACAGCCGCCCCTTGGAGAACTCCTTGATGACCGAGTTGCGGGCCAGGCGGTAGTCGATCTGACCGGGCAGGGACGCCGCCCCCGGGGCACCGCGTACCGACTCGGGCCGAAAGCTCACGGGAGCCAAGGGTAGCCCTGCCCGTCCCGCCGGGTGTCGCCGGTGGTTGACGGGCCGGCGCCGGCGCCTACAATGGCTCCGATATATCGGATCGATACATCGGGGCGTACGTGCTGGAACTGGCCATACTCGGCGTGCTGAAGGAGCAGGAGCTCCACGGCTACGAGCTCAAGAAGCGGCTGGGCGACATGCTCGGCCCCCTCTCGAGCGTCTCGTTCGGCTCGCTGTACCCGGCCCTGGCCAAGCTCGAGTCGGCCGGGGCGGTCAAGGCGGTCGAGGCCAACCCGGTGCCGCTGCCCCTGATCCCGATGACCGGTGCCCTCACCGGCGAGCTGGCCGCCTTCCGGGCCCGGCGCACCACGGCCCGGGCCTCGAAGGGGGGCCGCAGCAAGAAGGTCTACGGCATCACCGAGCGGGGCGAGCAGCTCTTCGCCGAGCTGCTGGCGGCCGACAGCCACTCGGCCGACGACGACCGGGGCTTCAGCCTCCGGCTCGCCTTCGCCCGCTACCTGCCCGCCGATGCGCGCCTCGGGCTGTTCGAGCGCCGGCGGGCCCAGCTGGTCGAGCGCCTGGCCAGGGCCCGGGGATCCATCCGGTCCGGCCGCGAGCGCCTCGACGCCTACACCCGCTCCCTGCTGGAGCACGGAACCGAGTCCACGGAGCGAGACATCTCCTGGCTGGACCAACTCATCGCCGCCGAGCGGCAGGAGGACACAAAGTGAGGAACACCGTCAAGGTCGCCATCGCCGGAGTGGGCAACTGCGCCAGCTCCCTCGTGCAGGGTGTCGAGTACTACCGGGGCGCCGACCCTGCCGACACCGTGCCGGGGCTGATGCACGTCGCGCTGGGCGGCTACCACGTCGGCGACGTGGAGTTCGTGGCGGCCTTCGACGTCGACGCGGCCAAGGTCGGCCTGGACCTCGGCAAGGCGGTGTTCGCCGGTCAGAACAACACCATCCGCTTCGCCTCGGTGGGGGAGCTGGGCGTCACCGTCCAGCGAGGTCCGACCCTCGACGGGCTGGGCAAGTACTACCGGGCCACGGTGGAGGAGTCCCCGGCCGAGGCCGTCGACGTCACCGAGGCCCTCAGGGCCTCCGGCGCCGACGTGCTGGTGGCCTACCTGCCGGTGGGGTCGGAGGCGGCCCAGAAGCACTACGCCCAGGCCTGCCTCGACGCAAAGGTGGCCTTCGTCAACGCCATCCCCGTGTTCATCGCCAGCGACCCGGCGTGGGCCCGGAAGTTCACCGACGCCGGCGTGCCCATCGTGGGCGACGACATCAAGAGCCAGGTCGGCGCCACCATCGTGCACCGCCTGCTGGCCCGCCTGTTCGAGGACCGGGGCATGGTGCTCGACCGCACCTACCAGCTCAACGTGGGCGGCAACATGGACTTCAAGAACATGCTCGAGCGGGAGCGGCTGGAGTCCAAGAAGATCTCCAAGACCCAGTCGGTCACGTCCCAGCTCGACAACGGCATCGCGGCCGACGACGTGCACATCGGCCCCTCGGATCACGTGGCCTGGCTGGAGGACCGCAAGTGGGCCTACATCCGCCTCGAGGGCCGCAACTTCGGCGACGTGCCGCTCAACGTGGAGCTCAAGCTCGAGGTGTGGGACTCCCCCAACTCGGCCGGCGTCATCATCGACGCCGTCCGCTGCGCCAAGCTCGCCCTCGACCGCGGCATCGGCGGCCCCCTGCTCGGCCCGTCGGCGTACTTCATGAAGTCTCCCCCGGTGCAGTACCGGGACGAGGACGCCCATCGCATGGTGGAGGAGTTCGCCGGCCCCGCGGCCTGAGGTCCGGGCCCGTCCACCCGACCGGCCACACCGCCCCGGAGCGGGCGCCGGCGTCCCGGGCGTCGGAGGCGACGAGCCGCAGGGCCGCCCGCAGTGCAACCCGCCACCGGCTGTAGCAACATGCCAGCTGTGTCCAGCGACAACGGCTCCGCGTGGGACCAGGCCGCGGCCGGCTACCAGGCCGGCATGCAGCTGCCCGTCGACGTGGCCCACTACGGCCCCGACGTCGGCACCGAGGCCGACTTCCGCCTCCTCGGCGACCTCAAGGGCAAGCGGGTCCTGGAGCTGGGCTGCGGCGGCGGCCAGAACTCGGTCGCCTTCGCCAAGCAGGGCGCCATCGCCATCGGGGTCGACCTCTCGGCCGAGATGCTGGCGTTCGCCCGCCGCCTGGCCGACCGGGAGGACGTCCGCGTCGAGCTGCGCCAGGGCGACATGGCCGACCTGGCCTTCGTGCGGGCCGACTCCGTCGACCTGGTCTTCAGCGCGTCCGCCTTCGGCTTCGTGGAGGACCTCAACCGGGTGTTCCGCCAGGTGCACCGGGTGCTGCGCACCGGCGCTCCCCTGGTGTTCAGCCTGCCCCACCCGGCGTGGCACCTGGTCCACGGGGGCAACGACGACCGGGCCCTCCTGGTGCGGAGGTCGTACTTCGACCACGAGCCCGTCGTCTACGAGCGCCACGGCGCCACCTTCACCGAGTACCACCACACCATCGCCGACCTGCACACCGCCCTGGTCCGCTCCAGCTACACGGTGGACACCGTGCTGGAGCCGCCGCCCACACCCACCGGGCCCCGCAGCGACGACTGGCAGGAGTCGGCGCGCTACGTGCCCCGCACCCTCATCATCCGGGCCCGCAAGCAGGGGAACTGACGGGTCCGACTACCGTCCCGGCCGTGGACGAGCGGCTGGTGCTCTGGGACGTGGACGGCACCCTGCTGCGCACCAACGGCGTGGCCCAGCGGGCCTTCGACGTGGCCGCCGAGCACGTGCTGGGCCGCCACCCCGGCGACCACGCCGTGAGGATGAGCGGCAAGACCGACCCCCTCATCGCCCTCGAGATCCTCGTCTTCGCCGGCCTGGCCGAGGACGAGGCGCACCGGGTCCTGCCCGACGTGGTCGGGCGGCTCGAGGCGGAGCTGGCCGGTGCGATGGACCTCGTCCGCGACCAGGGCCATGTCCTGCCCGGGGTGGAGGCGGTGCTCGCCGGGCTGCACGACGACCCGGCCGTGACCCTGTCGGTGCTCACGGGCAACACCGCCGCCAACGCCGCCGTGAAGCTCCAGGCCTTCGGGCTCGAGCGCTGGCTCGACGTGGAGGTGGGGGCCTTCGGCAGCGACGACCACGACCGCGAGCAGCTGGTGCCGGTCGCCCTCGAGCGCCTGCGCCGGCTCCGGGGCCGCGCCCTCGATCCCGGTCAGGTGTGGGTGGTGGGCGACACGCCCCGGGACCTGGCCTGCGCCCGGGCCGGGGGAGCCCGGTGCCTGCTGGTGGCAACGGGCCGCTTCGAGCTGGCCGAGCTGGAGGGCCTGGGCGCCGACGAGGTGCTGGCCGACCTCTCCGACACCGTCGCCGTCACCCGCCTGCTCCGCTCCTGACCCACCCCGGGATCCCCTGGTGTCGGAAGGTGACACCAGGGGTCGAACCCGCCACCAGGGAGCGAGGGTGGGCGCGGCGCCGGCGCTCAGGAGGGACCGGGCCGGTGTTCGGCCCACCAGGCGTCGAGCCGGCGCAGGGCCTCCTCCTCGCCGAGGGGGCCCTCCTCGATGCGGAGCTCGAGGAGGAAGGACAGGGCCCGCCCCACCACCGGGCCGGGGGGGACGCCCAGGTGCTCCATCACCCGCGAGCCGTCGACGTCGGGCCGCAGCGAGGCCAGCTCCTCCTCCTCCTGCAGCCGGACGATGCGGTCCTCGAGCTCGTCCATGCGGCGGGCCAGGGCCCGGGCCCTGTTGACGTTGCGGGTGGTGCAGTCGCAGCGGGTGAGCTCGTTGAGCTCCTCGAGCAGCGGCCCGGCGTCGCGCACGTACCGGCGCACGGCGCTGTCGGTCCAGCCCCCGTCGCCCTCCCGGTAGCCGTGGAAGCGCAGGTGCAGCTCCACCAGCCGGGTGACGGCGGCCACGTCCTCGTTGGGGAACCGCAGGGCCCGCATGCGGTCCCGGGTCATGCGGGCGCCCACCACCTCGTGGTGGTGGAACGACACCCCGCCCGGGCCGATGGAGCGGGTGCGAGGCTTGCCCACGTCGTGGAACAGGGCGGCCAGGCGCACGATGCGGTGGTCGGGGTGGGTCTTCTCCACCACCGCGTAGGTGTGCTCCAGCACGTCCTTGTGGCGGTGGATCGGGTCCTGCTCGAGGGCCATGCCGGCCAGCTCGGGCAGGAAGTGGTCGGCCAGGCCGGTCGCCACGAGGAAGCGCAGCCCGGCGGTGGGCTGCTCGACCGTGATCAGCTTGTTCAGCTCGTCGCGGATGCGCTCGGCCGACACGATGTCGAGACGGTCCCGCAGCTTCTCCACCGCGGCCCGCACGTCCGGGTCGGGCCGGAGCCCGTACCCGGCGATGAACCGGGCCGCTCGCAGCATCCGCAGCGGGTCGTCGCTGAACGACTCCTCCGGCGGCAGCGGGGTGCGCAGCCGGAACGCCGCCAGGTCGGCCAGCCCGTCGAAGGGGTCCACCATGGTCATGTCGGGGAGGCGCAGCGCCATGGCGTTGACCGTGAAGTCCCGCCGGGACAGGTCGGCCTCGACCTCGGTGGCGAACTCCACCGCCGGGTGGCGGGACTCGGGGGCGTAGGCCTCGGCCCGGTGGGTGGTGATCTCGTAGCTGCGGTCGCCCCGGCGCACCCCGATGGTGCCGAAGCGCTCGCCCTGGTCCCAGACGGCGTCGGCGCCGGACCGCACCAGGGCCTTGACCTGCTCGGGGCGGGCGTCGGTGGTGAGGTCGAGGTCGGCGCCGGGCGTCAGCCGGTTCAGCACCGCGTCGCGCACCACCCCGCCCACCAGGTACAGCCGGTGGCCGGCCGGGCCGAAGCGCTCGGCGAGCCAGGCCGTCTCGTGCAGCAGCGGCTGGAGCCGCTCGGGGATCACCGGGCGGAGGGTAGTGGGCCTGGTCGAGCCCCTGGCCGGAGATCCGTCAGGCGGTGACGTGGGCCGGGAGCAGCCCGGCCTGCTGGAGCGCGATGCGGAAGTCGTGCGGGTTCGACGCCGTGGCCATGGCGTTGCGAAGGTCCACCATGCCGTTCTTGAAGAGGTTGAACAGGCTCTGGTCGAACGTCTGCATGCCGTAGAACTCGCCGTCGGCGATGATCTCGTCGATCGACTCCTTGCCACCCTGGTCCGGGTCGACGATGCGGTCGAAGATGCGACCGGTCATCACCAGCACCTCCACGGAGGGCACCCGGCCCTTGCCGTCGGCCCGCTCCAGGAGCCGCTGGCTCACCACGCCCCGGAGCGACGAGGCCAGCGACAGCCGGACCTGCTTCTGCTGGAACGGCGGGAAGAAGTCGACGATGCGGTTCACGGTCTCCACCGCGTTGGTGGTGTGCAGCGTCGACAGCACCAGGTGGCCGGTCTCGGCTGCGGCCAGGGCGGCCCAGACCGTCTCGGGATCGCGCATCTCGCCGATGAAGATCACGTCGGGGTCCTGGCGGAGCACCCGGCGCATGGCGGTGGCGTAGTCGCGGGTGTCGGTGCCGATCTCGCGCTGGTTGACCAGGGCCTTCTTGTCACTGTGCAGGACCTCGATAGGGTCCTCGACGGTCACCACGTTCACGGCGCGGGTGTCGTTGATGTGGTCGATCATGGCCGAGATGGTGGTGGTCTTCCCGGAGCCGGTGGGGCCGGTCACGAGCACCATGCCCCGCTGCTCCTCGGCCAGCCGGCGCACCACCGGCGGCAGTCCCAGCGACTCGAAGGACGGGATGCCGGGGAGGACCCGGCGGAACACCAGGCCCACCGAGCCCCGCTGGCGGAACACGTTGACCCGGAAGCGGCCGAGGCCGGGCAGGTTGAGGGCGAAATCGGACTCCGACGTCCCCACGAACTCGTCGGCCCGGTCACGAGGCAGGACGGAGAAGGCCATGCGCTCGGTGTCGGCCGCGGTGACCGTCCCGAACGGCGCGGCCAGGAGGTGCCCGTCGACGCGGACGTGCGGCGGGGAACCCACCTTGACGTGGAGGTCGGACCCGGTGTGCTCCACCGTGTACCGGAGCAGCTCGTCGAGATCCAGCATCACCTCCGCATCGGCAGTTCCCACCCGGATCTGGAGTGCCGGATCGTGGCGTGCTGTTGCGCGAACCCGGCGCTCGGTAACCTCGGCAGCGCCGTGAGCGCTGCAAGGGTGGATGTGATCCGGTGGGGCCGGGAGCGGGTGCGCACGGGGCCGTGGCGGGGGGACCGGGACGTGGCCTACCTCAGCCCCCTGCCCGACGCTCCCCTGCCGTCGGTGGTCTTCGTCCGCCGCTGCCTCGAGCAGCTGGCGGCCCAGGGCTTCTCCTCGGTGATCACCTCGGCCCTCTCCCCCGCCGAGCAGTCCGGCTTCCTGGGCGCCGGCTTCGAGGTCCACGAGCACCTGCACCTCCTCGTGCACGACCTCCGGAACCTCCCGCGGGTCGACACGGCGGGGCTGCGGCGGGCCGCCGCCGAGGACCGCCCGGCCGTACTGGCCGTCGACGCCCGGGCCTTCCCCCCCTTCTGGCGGATCGACGGGGTCAGCCTGGCCGAGGCCCTCTCGGCCACACCGAACAGCCGCTTCCGGGTGGTCGTGCGCGGCGGAGCGCCCGTCGGCTACGCCGTCACGGGCCGGGCCGGGCGGCGCGGGTTCCTCCAGCGGCTGGCCGTCGACCCCGGCCGCCAGCGCGAGGGCCTGGGCCGGACCCTCTGCGTCGACGCCCTGCGCTGGCTGCGGCGGTGGCGGGCGGAGCAGGCCGTGGTCAACACCCAGATGGGCAACGAGGCGGCGCTGGCCCTGTACGAGAGCCTGGGATTCCGGCGCGAGGCGGCCGGGCTGTGCGTGCTCAGCGCCGCCCTCGACCGGTGATCCGCCGGACCGCCATCGCCCGAGCGGGCGCGGCCGTGGCGGCGGCGCTGCTGGCGGTGGGCGTGCTGCCCGCGGTGCCGGCGGGAGCCCAGCAGGCCGGCACCGTCCTCCGCCTCGCATCGCAGACCCCGTGGGTGGGGCCGGGCGAGGAGCTGGCGCTGCGGCTGGTGGTCGACACGGCCGAGGCCGCCGACGACGTCGAGCTGGCCGTGGCGGTGTACCGCCGGGTCACGAGCCGGTCCGAGTTCACCCGCACCCTCGAGGACGGGCCCCGCGGCAACCCCGTCATGACCATCCCCCCAACCCCCCTGGCCGCCCTGGCGCCGGACGCGGCCGGCGCCGTGGTGGTGCGCCTCCCGGTCCAGGACCCCGCGCAGCCGCCCGACCCGGCCCGGCTGCGCCTCGGGAACGAGGGCGTGTACCCGGTACGGGTGGAGGTGCGCGGTGCGGGGGGCGGGCGGGCCCTGGCCGGCCTGGTGACCCACCTCGTCCACACCCGGCCGCCCCAGCCCGGGGGGTTCCCGCTGAAGGTCGCCCTCGTGCTCCCGGTGCACGGCGCGCCCGCCCTGCGGCCCGACGGCGGGCGAAGCCTCCCGCGCGGCACCACCAGCTCCCTCAGCGCCCTGGCCCGGTCGCTGGAGGCGTACCCCCTGGTCCCCCTCACCCTCCTCCCCACCCCGGAGACCCTCGACGCCCTCGACGCCAGCGGGCGGGAGGAGGACGAGGAGACCGTGGCCGCCCTGGCCCGAGGCGTCGCCGGCCGCCAGCTCGCCGCCGCCAGCTACGTGCCGTTGGCGCTGCCGGCCTTCAACTCGCCCGGCCTGGCCGCCGAGGCCGCCATCCAGCTGGACCGGGGCAGCCAGGTGATCGAGCGCACCCTCGGGCAGCGCCCGGACCCCCGCACGTGGGTCGCGGAGGAGGGCCTGGACGAGCGATCCACCCTTCGGCTCCGCCAGCAGCAGGTGGACCGCTTCGTGCTGCCCGAGCCCCGCCTGGCCCCGATCCACCTGGACCGCACCCTCACCCAGCCGTTCGAGCTCGACGTCCGGGCCGTCCGCCGGCCCACCGCCGTGGCCGCCGACAGCGGGCTGGCGGCCCACTTCGCCCCCACCGGCGACCCGGTGCTGGCCGCCCACCGCCTCCTGGCCGACCTGGCCGTGGTGTACCAGGACAGCCCGAGCCGGGCCCGGGCCGTGGTGGCGGCGCCGCCTCGCTCGTGGCGTCCCGACAAGGCCTTCCTCGACAGCCTCCTCGGCGGGCTGGCCAGCGCATCGGTGATGGCCGGCACCACCCTCGACGACGTGTTCAGCAACGTCCCAGCCGCGAAGACGACGGCCGGGGCGCCGCTGGTCCGGCGCCTGTCCGCCCCGGCCGCCGGCTCCGCCCTTCCCGCCCGGGAGGTCGAGGAGGCACGGGGCCGGCTGGTGTCCTTCGCCAGCATGCTCAACCCGGAGAACACCCTCGACGACCGCATCGAGCAGCTGCTCATGGTCGCGGTCGGCGCCGGCCTGCGGTCCGGCCAGCGCCAGGCCTACCTGGACGGCGTCGAGGAGCGGATCACCGGGCAGACGGCGGCGGTGCACGTGCCCAGCCACCGCTCCATCACGCTCACGGCCCGCACAGGCGAGATCCCCGTCACCGTCCTGAGCACCACCGGGTACCCCCTGCGCGTCCAGCTGCAGGTGGCCAGCGACAAGCTCGACTTCCCCAGGGGGGCGGTCCGCACCGTCGACCTCAGCCGGCGCAGCACCACCGAGCGGTTCTCGGTCCGTGCCCGCACCTCGGGCTCGTTCCCGCTCCGGGTGAGCCTGGTCTCGCCCGACGGCGGCCTGGTGCTCGGGAACAGCCGGTTCACGGTGCGCTCCACCGCCGCCTCCGGGGTGGGGCTCGTGCTGTCGGCCGGGGCCGTCGTGTTCCTGCTTCTTTGGTGGGGTCGCCACCTGGTGCGGGGCCGGCGCAACCGCCGGCTGGTCCCGGCATGACGGCACGGGCCCCCGCCCAGGGCGGGCGGCCCGGGCTGGGGCGCAGCACGGCCGTGATGGCGGCGGGCACGGCCCTGTCCCGCCTCACCGGGTTCGGGAAGCTGGTGGCCCTGGCCTACGCCCTGGGCTTCACCCGGCTCACCGACAGCTACAACCTGGCCAACGTCACGCCGAACATCGTCTACGAGCTGGTGCTGGGCGGGATCCTGTCCGCCACCCTGGTCCCGCTGTTCGTCGAGCGCCTCGCCACCGACGACGAGGACGACGCCTGGAGGGCCATCTCGGCCGTCGTCACGGTGGCCGCCGTCGCCCTGGTGGTGCTGACGGGACTGTTCCTAGTGATCGCACCGCTGCTCGTGCGCCTGTACACGGTGGGCAACGACACGCCGTCGCTCGACGAGCAGCGGGCGGTGGCCACCAGCCTGCTGCGCCTGTTCGCGCCCCAGGTGGCGTTCTACGGCATGACCTTCCTCGTCACCGCCGTCCTGAACGCGCGCCGCCGCTTCGCCGCCCCGATGTTCGCCCCGGTGCTCAACAACGTGATCGTCATCGGGGTGCTGCTGGCCCTGCCCTCCGTGGCCGACGAGGTGTCGCTCACGGCCGTGCGCCACGACCGCGGCGCCCTGCTGCTGCTCGGCCTCGGCACCACGGCCGGGGTGGGCGCGATGGCGCTGGCCCTGCTGCCCGCGCTGCGGGGGACGGGCGCCCGCCTCCGTCCGGTGTGGGACCCGGGCCACCCCGCCGTCCGCACCATCCTGCGCCTGTCGGGATGGACGTTCGGGTTCGTGGTCGCCAACCAGGTGGCGCTGCTGGTGGTGCTGGTCCTGGCGGGAGGCCGGGCCGGCGACGTGGCCGCCTACCAGGCCGGCCAGGTGTTCTTCCTCCTCCCCCACGGAGTCTTCGCCGTCTCCGTCATGACGGCGCTGCAGCCCGACCTGGCCGAGCGCTGGGCGGTACGCGACGCCGCCGGCTTCGGGCGCCACGTCGCCGGCGGCCTCGGCACCATCGCCGCCGTCATCATCCCGGCCGCGGTGGGCTACCTGGTGCTGGCCCGCCCCATCGTGGGCGCCGCCCTCGAGCACGGCGCCCTGGACGCCGGATCGGCCAGCACCACCGCCGGCGTCCTGGCCCTGTTCGCGGCGGGGCTCCCGGGCTTCAGCGCCTTCTTGTTCCTGGTCCGGTCGTTCCAGGCCATGCAGGACACCAGGTCGATCTTCTTCCTCTACCTGCTCGAGAACGGGCTCAACGTGGTCCTGGCCGTGGCGCTCTACCCGAGCCTCGGCGTCCAGGGCCTGGCCCTCGCCTACTCGCTGGCCTACACCGTGGCCGCGGTGGTGGCCCTCCTGCACCTGCAGAGGCGGGTGGGAACGGTCGACAGGGCGGGCGTGGTGCAGACGTGGGCCCGGGTCGCCTTCGCCAGCGCGGTGATGGCGGGCGCCGTCGCCGTCGCCAGCGCGCCGTCGCACCCCGATCTGGTGCGGACCGCGGCCGGCGTGGCGGCCGGTGTTACCGTCTATCTCGTCGTCGCCAGACGCCTCGGTGTGCTGGAGTTGTCGACCCTTCTGCGCACCGGGAGGCGCGTTCGGTGATCACCGGCTGGCTCGTCAAGATCGTCGTTTCCTTCGCCTTCGTCGGCCTCCTCGCGGTCGAAGCCGGGTCCCCATTGATCACCAAGGCCCAGCTCGACGACATCGCCCACGACGCGGCTGACAACGCCGCCCTCGAGCTGCTCGACAAGAACGACCCCGAGCGGGCCCGCGAGGTCGCCGACGCCATCGTGGCCGAGAAGGACGCCGTCCTCACCGGCTTCACCATCGGCACCGGCATCGTCACGGTGACGGTCCAGCGCGAGGCGCGGTCGCTGGTGCTGAAGAAGGTCGAGCAGTTCCGCGACTGGTACTCCGTCGAGGCGTCGGCCTCCGCAAGTACGGTGCGGGGCCGATGACCATACACATCGTCTGCGACACCGCCTCCGACCTCCCGCCCGACCTCGCGGCCCGGCACGACATCGAGCTGGTCCCCCTCACGGTCCGCTTCGGGGCCGAGGAGCTGGTGGACCGGAGGGACCTCACCACGGCCGAGTTCTGGTCCCGCGTGAGCACCTCACCCGTCCTGCCGGAGACGGCGGCGCCCTCGCCCGGCGCCTTCGAGGAGGCGTACCGCCGGGCGGCCGAGCGCGGGGCCGACGGCGTCGTGTGCGTCACCATCTCCTCGTCGCTGTCCGCCACCTACGAGGCAGCCCGCCTGGGTGCCGAGGCGGCGGCCGGGGCCGTGCCGGTCCGGGTCGTCGACTCCCGCGCCGTCAGCATGGCCGAGGGCACCGTGGCCCTGGCCGCGGCCCGGCTGGCGGCGGGCGGGGCGAGCCTGGAGGAGGTGGCGGCCGGAGCCGAGGAGATGGTGCCCCGCACCCGCACCTACGCCGCCCTCGACACCCTCGAGAACCTCCGCAAGGGCGGCCGCATCGGCGCGGCCCAGGCGCTGCTGGGGTCGATGCTCTCGATCAAGCCCATCATCGAGGTGGCGGGCGGCAAGGTCGAGCCCGAGTCGAAGCAGCGCACGCGCGGCCGGTCACTGCGGTACCTGGCAGACAAGGTGCGCCAGTCGGCGCCCGTGGAGAACCTTTCCGTCCTGCACGGCAGCGCTCCCGACCTCGACGAGCTGCTCGGCCTCCTCTCCGACATCTGCCCGCGCGACCAGATCATCGTCGGCGAGGTTGGCGCGGTGATCGGCACCCATGCCGGCCCCCGTGTGATCGGCGTCACCTTCAGCGTCCCCGCCTGAGCCCGGGCCGCGGTCCGGGGGAAGTCGTGCGCTGGGTACAGTCCGGGGCACCGTGCCGGATGCCCAGCCGCTGATCGACCGCGTCCTGGTCGGACGCTACCGGCCGGTGCGCCTCATCGCCCGGGGCGGGATGGCCGAGGTCTGGGAGGCCCACGACGACGTGCTGGCCCGGTCGGTCGCGGTGAAGGTGCTGCACGCCCACCTGGCCGCCGACGCCGCCTTCGTCGAGCGCTTCCGGCGGGAGGCCATCGCCGCCGCCAGGCTGGCCCACCCCAGCATCGTCGCCACCTTCGACGCCGGCACCGACGGCGACCTCGCCTTCATCGTGATGGAGCTGGTGCGGGGCCGCACCCTCCGGGAGGAGATCACGGCCTCGGGCACGCTCCCGCCCGCGGTGGCCGTGCCCATCGCGGCCGAGGTGGCCGACGCCTTGGAGCACGCCCACCAGGAGGGCCTGGTCCACCGCGACGTGAAGCCGGCCAACATCCTGCTGTCCGAGCACGAGGGCCAGACCGCTCCCCTGCTGCGGGTCAAGGTGGCCGACTTCGGCATCGCCAAGGTCCGCCCCAACTCGAACGCCACCGTCGCCGACCTGACCCAGACCGGCGCGGTGGTGGGCACGGCCCGCTACCTGTCCCCCGAGCAGGTGCAGGGCGGCACGCCCGACGCCCGATCAGACGTGTACGCGCTGGGCGTCGTCCTGTACGAGATGCTCTGCGGGCGCCCCCCGTTCCAGGCCGAGACGGAGCTGGCCACCGCCCTGCTGCACGTCCGCCAGGCCCCGCCGTCGCTCCGCCAGCTCGACCGCGAGGTGCCGGGCCCCCTCGAGGCCATCGTGCTGCGGGCGCTGGCCAAGGACCCCGACGACCGCTACCGGTCGGCTGCCGCCCTGCGCGACGCCCTGCGCTCCGTCGACCTGGAGAAGGACGACGCGGTGCCCCTGGTGGTGCGGGACCCCACGCCCCCGTCGGGCATGCCGGCGCTTCCCCGCCGGCCGGTCCGCTCGTGGGCCCCGTTGGGCGTCCTGGGCGCGCTGGCCCTGGCCGCCATCGCGGTGGTGGCCGTGCTGGCGGGGGGCGGCCGCGACCGGGGGGGCACGGGGGCGGCGCCGGGCGGCTCGGCCCCGGTCGCCATCGCCGGCGTGCGGTCGTTCGACCCACTGGGGCGCGACGGCGAGGAGAACGAGGCCCGGGCCCGGCTGGCGGCCGACGGCGACCCGGGCACCAGCTGGTCCACCGACCGGTACAACACCCGCTCGTTCGGCGGGCTGAAGCCCGGGGTGGGCCTGGTGCTGGAACTGGCGGACGCGGCCGGCCTGGGCCGGCTCAGGGTCCGCTCGGCCACGTCGGGCTGGGCGGCCGCGGTCTACGTGGCCGACGGACCGGCCGCCCAGCTCGAGGGCTGGGGCGAGCCGGTGGCCACCCGGTCCGGCATCGCGGGCGACACCGCCTTCGACCTGCGGGGGACCCGGGGAGCAGCCGTGCTGTTGTGGATCACGGACCCGGGCACGCAGCACCGGGCCGAGGTCGCCGAGGTCACGGTCGACGCCTCCTGAGCAGCCCGCCGCTGGCACCGCTCGCTACGCTTCCGGCATCGACGACGGCCGCGGCGACCGAGAGCTGGCGGAGGCGGCCCGCGCCGGCGACCAGCGGGCCCTCGACCAGCTCCTGCGCCGGCACGTCGACCGCCTGCACGCCCTGTGCCGGCGGATCCTCGGGTCCGAGGCCGACGCCGACGACGCGACCCAGGAGAGCCTGGTCGCCATCGCCAGGGGCCTGGCGGCCGGGCGCTTCGACGGCCGGGCCGCCTTCGGGACCTGGGCCTACCGGGTGACCGCCAACGCCTGCCTGGACGAGCTGCGGCGGCGGGGCCGGCGACCCGGCGTCGCCACCGACGAGGAGCTCGAGCGGGCCGCCGGCGCCGGCGCGTCCGAGCCGTCGTCCGGCGTGGCCGAGCGGCTCGACGTGGAGGCGGCCCTGGCCCGGCTCCCGGTCGAGTTCCGCGCCGCCGTGGTGCTGCGGGACCTGTGCGGCCTCGACTACGCCGAGATCGCCGACGTGCTGGGCATCCCTCCCGGCACGGTGCGGTCGCGCATCGCCCGGGGCCGGACCGCCCTGGTCCCCCTGCTCGGGAACCCCGCGCGCCCGGCCCAGCGTCCAACTCCACAGCCATGAACTCGGCCCACCTGGACGACGAGCAGCTGAGCGCCTCCCTCGACGGCGAGGGCGGGCCCGCCGGGGCCGCCCACCTGGCCGGCTGCGAGGCGTGCACCCGGCGCCGAGCCGAGCTGGACGCCGTCCGCCGGGCCGTCGCCGCGCCCGGTCCGGGCGCGGCGGCCGGGGTGGCCGACCGGGCCGTCGGGGCGGCTCTCGCGGCCTGGGCCGCCGAACGGGCCTCCACCTCCCCCGGCTCGCCGCCCCTGCCGACCACCGGCGACGGTGCCGCCACCCGTGCGTCGAGCGCTGCTTCCGGGGACACACCGGCCGAGGTCATCCCGTTGCGGCGGAGGCGGGTTCCGGCCTGGGCCCTGGGCGCCGCCGCCGCCGTGGCCGCCCTGCTGGTGGCGGTGCCGGTCCTCACCCGCGACGGCGGTGGGGACGTCGAGCAGACCGCGGGGTCCGTCGCCGGGGACGAGGCCACCTCGGCCGAGGCCACAGGGCCGGTCATCTACGGCGGGGACCTCGGGCCGCAGGACGACCAGCTGGCCCTGGGCCGGATCCTGGAATCCGCCCTGGCCGGCGCCGGCGCCCAGGACAGGACGATGGCGGCACCTGCCGCCGAGGCCGACCAGGCCGCCCCCACCGCCGGGGGCGGGCCGGCGCCGGCGCCCTCAGCTGCGGCGTCCACCGCCGGTGCGGTTCCGTCCTCGTCCGAGCCGGTCTGCGCCGGCACGGTGCGGTCCAGCTACGACCGTGGCCTCGGGCCCCTCGTCTACCGGGCCACCGTGACGTGGCAGGGGACGCCGTCCGAGCTGCTCGCCTACCGGCTGGCGGACACCGCCGCCGCCGGGCCCGACCACCGGGTGTTCGTCATGGCGGTGGAGGGCTGCCGGCTGCTCGTCGTCCAGGGCTTCTGACCCACAGCAGGGCCCCCACCGCGGCCAGGCCCACCCCGATCCAGGCCTGACCCGGCACCAGGTCCCAGTGCTCGTCCGGTCCGGTGGACCGCCAGCCCGCCCATGCCATGCCGGCGGCGGCGGTGACGGCGGCGGTGACGGCGGCGGTGAGGTCCCGCCGGCGCCCGGCGGCGGTGACCACCTCGCCGATGATCAGACCGAAGAGGATGCCGGCCACGATGGGCGTGGTGCCCTCGAGCTCGTACTCCCCCAGGATCAGCGCACCGCCGGCTGCCGCGACGGCGCCGGCCACAGAGGCAATGAGTCGCCGCACGGCCGGCAAGGGTAGTGTGCCCCTTGTGCCCCAGCCGGGAGACGCTCCCAGCCCTGCCGCGCGGGGTGCCGACGACTGGACGGTCCAAGCGGCCGACACCATCGAGCGGGTCGTCGTCGGCATCCGCGACAAGACGGCCGTTCCCCTCACCACGGTGGCCCGCGCCCTGGTGTTCGGGCTCCTGGCCGCCGTCATGGGGCTCACGGCCCTGATCTTCGTGGTCATCGGGGTGCTCCGGGCCGTCAACGTCCACGTGACGCAGGGCGAGGTGTGGGCCGCGTACCTCCTGGTCGGCGGAATCTTCACCCTGGGCGGAGCGTTCACACTGCGCAAGGCCACGTCCGGCACGACAGCGAGAGGGAAGAACGGTTGACCGACGTCCACGACGTGGTGATCATCGGATCGGGCCCGGCCGGTCTCACGGCTGCCATCTACACGGCGCGCGCCAACCTGAAGCCGCTCGTCCTCGAGGGCGAGCTGTCCTCCGGCGGTGACCAGCCGGGCGGTCAGCTCATGCTCACCACCGAGGTCGAGAACTACCCCGGCTTCGTCGACGGCATCCAGGGCCCCGAGCTGATGGGCAACTTCCGGGCCCAGGCCGCCCGCTTCGGCGCCGAGCTGGTGGCCGCCAAGGTCACCAGGGTGGACTTCTCCTCCCGTCCCTTCGGCATCTGGGTCGGCGACCAGGAGTACCGGGCCCGCAGCGTGATCATCTCCACCGGCGCCCGGGCCCTCATGCTGAACCTGCCGAACGAGCAGCGCCTGCTCGGGTACGGCGTGTCCACCTGCGCCACCTGTGACGGGTTCTTCTTCCGGGACGAGGAGATCGCGGTGGTCGGTGGCGGCGACTCGGCCCTGGAGGAGGCCATCTTCCTGTCGAAGTTCGCCAGCAAGGTCAGCGTGATCCACCGCCGCAAGGAGCTGCGGGGCTCGAAGATCATGCAGGACCGGGCCTTCAAGAACCCCAAGATCGAGTTCGTCTGGAACTCGGTGGTCACCGACGTGCTGGGCGACACCACCGTCGAGGGCGTCCGCCTCCGCAACGTCGTCACCAACGAGGAGTCCGACCTGGCCCTGGCCGGGCTGTTCGTCGCCATCGGCCACGTGCCCAACACCTCGCTGTTCGAGGGGCAGCTGGACATGGACGACAAGGGCTACCTCGTCACCCGTGGGCGGTCGAGCTACACCAACGTCGACGGCGTGTTCGCGTCGGGCGACGTCCAGGACTCGGTCTACCGCCAGGCCGTCACCGCCGCCGGCTCGGGCTGCATGGCGGCCATCGACGCCGAGCGCTGGCTCGAGGCCCAGCACGACGCACCAGCCGACATCGCCGAGACACCAGCCAACTGGTGATCTCCTCAACTGCACACCCAGGAGACGCAGCCGTGCCCGCCATCATCACCGCCCTCACCGACGCCACCTTCGACGAGGAGATCGCAGCCGCCACCGAGCCCCTGCTCGTCGACTTCTGGGCCGAGTGGTGCGGCCCGTGCAAGATGATCTCCCCCATCCTCGAGGAGATCGCCAGCGAGCACGCCGGCAAGATCCGGGTCTGCAAGGTCAACGTCGACGACAACATCGGCATCGCCCGCCGGTTCGAGGTGCTGAGCATCCCCACCCTCATCCTGTTCAAGGACGGCGAGGCCCGGCTCCGGCTGGTGGGCGCCAAGGGCAAGGGCCAGCTGGTCCAGGAGCTGCAGGCATTCCTGTAGCCGGCTTGCCGGTGCGGGCCGGCGACCGGGGTGAGGCGGTCCGTGATCTGCAGCGGCGGCTCGAAGCCGTCGGCCATCCCGCCGCGGGCGACCTCCCCGGCTCGTTCGGGGACGGCACGCAGGCGGCGGTGCGGGCGTTCCAGCGAGCCCGCGGCCTCCGGGTCGACGGCATCTGCGGGAACCAGACCTGGTCGGCGCTGGTGGAGGCCGGCTACCGCCTCGGCGACCGCCTCCTCTACCTGCGCCACCCCATGCTCCGGGGCGACGACGTGGCGTCGCTGCAGCGCCGGCTCGGCGCCCTGGGCTTCGACGCGGGCCGGGTGGACGGGATCTTCGGCCCGGACACCAAGCGGGCGCTCGACGAGTTCCAGCGCAACACAGGCCACGTCGTCGACGGCGTGTTCGGGCCCGAGTCCCTGGAAACGCTGGAACGATTTGGAAACAAGGGAGGCGACCGGGAGCCGGTCGCGGCCGTCCGCGAGCTGGAGATGCTGCGCCGGGCGCCGCGCACCCTCCAGGGCCGCCGGGTGGTGCTGGGCGACGGCGGCGGCATGCACGCCGTGGTCAACGCCACCGAGCGGGTGCTGAAGGAGGCGGGGGCCGAGGTGACGGTGGTCCACCACCCCGACCAGTCGGAGCAGGCGGGGGAGGCCAACGCGGCCCGGGGCGAGGTCTTCCTCGGCCTCAGGCTCGACGCGAGCGGGAGCGGGTGCACGAGCGCCCACTACGCCGGCCACCATTACGAGTCGGCGGGCGGGCGGCGGCTGGCCCAGCTGGTGCAGTCGGTGGTGCCGGGAGCCGTCGGCATAGGGGACCTCGGGGTACGCGGGATGGCCATCCCGGTCCTCAAGGAGACCCGCATGCCGGCGGTGGTCTGCGAGCTGGGCCCACCCGACACGGTGGTGGCCCGGACGGCCGAGCTGGCGGCGGTGTTGGGCAAGGTGTTGGCGGCCTGGGCCGCCTCGCCGGTCGAGGAGCCCTGAGGCCGAGCGGGCCGACTTCCACAGCCTCCTGCACAGGTTGTGGATGAACCTCGACCTTCGACCACCCTCACCGCACGGCTGAGGGTGGCTCCGTCATGGCCCGATAGATCCGCTCGAGGTCCTCCAGCGAGGCGAACTCGATCTGGACCTTGCCCTTCTTGGCGCTCATCTCCACCTTCACGCGCGTGTCGAGGTGCCGGGAGAGCAGCTCCTCGAGCTCGAGGAGTCCCGGCGGGCGCAGCCGGCGGGAGGGCGCGGCCGGCGACGCGGCTGCCGCCGACTCCCCCAGCTGGTTCCGGGCCCGGACCGCCTCCTCCACGGCGCGGACCGAGAGCCCCTCGGCCACGGCCCGCTTGGCCAGCGCCTCCTGGAAGGCCCGGTCGGGCGTGCCGAGCAGGGCCCGGGCGTGGCCCTCGGCCAGCTGGCCCTCGGCCACCAGGCGCTGGATGGTGGGCGGGAGCTGGAACAGCCGCAACGTGTTGGTGATGGCGGCCCGGCTCTTGCCCACCCGGGTGGCCAGCTCTTCGTGGGTGAGGTGGAAGTCCTCCAGCAGCTGCTGGTAGGCGGCGCCCTCCTCCAGCGGGTTCAGGTCCTGGCGGTGCAGGTTCTCCACCAGGGCCTGCTCGAGGCTCGCGTCGTCGGCCACGGTGCGCACCAGGGCGGGAACGGTCTGCAGACCGGCCCGCTTGGCCGCCCGCCACCGCCGCTCGCCCGCGATCAGCTCGAAGGTGTCGTCGACGCCCGGCCGGACGAGAACCGGCTGCAGGACGCCCAGCTCACGCACCGACGCCGTGAGCGAGGCCAGGCTCTCCTCGTCGAAGTGCTTGCGGGGCTGGAAGGAACTGGGAACGATGCGGGAGACCGGCACGTCCACCAGCGCGGATGCTCGATCGCCGGTGACCTCGGAGGGGATCAATGCCCCGAGCCCCCTACCCAACCCGCTGCGGCGCGCCACCGGACACCTCCTTGGCCAGCTCGCGGTACGCGATGGCCCCTCGTGACGTGGGATCGAAGACCAGGATCGGCTGACCGAACGACGGGGCCTCGGACAGCCGCACCGTGCGGGGAACGATGTTGCGGCACACCTTCGGCCCGAAGTGGTTCCGCACCTCGGTGGCGACCTGGTCGGCCAACTTGGTGCGGGCGTCGAACATGGTGAGGACGATGGCGCTGACCTCGAGACGGGGATTGAGGTTGGTCTGCACCAGCTTCACGTTGCGCAGCAGCTGGCCCAGGCCCTCGAGGGCGTAGTACTCGCACTGGATCGGCACCACGACCTCGGTGGCAGCGGCCAGGGCGTTGACGGTGATGAGGCCGAGCGAGGGAGGGCAGTCGATGACGACGAAGTCGAAGTCCTCGAGCACCTGCTCCAGGGCCCGCCGCAGCTTCAGCTCCCGGCTGAACGCCGGCACCAGCTCAATCTCGGCACCGGCCAGGTCGATGGTGGCCGGGCACACGAACAGGTTGCGCAGGGCGGTGGGCTCGATGCAGTCGTCCAGGGGGACGTCGTGCATCATGACGTCGTAGACCGACGTCTCCAGGTTGCGGGGGTTGATGCCGAGCCCGGTGGTGGCGTTGCCCTGAGGGTCGAGATCCACCACCAGGACCCGGTGCCCGAGCTCGGCGAACCCGGCGCCCAGGTTGACCGCAGTGGTGGTCTTGCCCACACCGCCCTTCTGGTTGGCGATGGCCATGACCCGGGGCAGGGGCCGGGCGAAGCGGGCGGGGGAATGGTCGGCAGCGTCGCCCGAGGGGCCGAGCAGGGTGGCCACCGCGTCGGGCGGGATGCCGAGGGGTACCGGTCCCCGCTCGGGCGGTGGCGGGAGCGTGTCGACCTCGACCGGCGTGGCCGGCGGCGCGCCGTCGACGGGTGCCGTGGCGCCCGAGGTCGGGTCCGACCGTGCACTGCCGCCCTCGTCGTCGGCCCGGGCTGCGCCGTCGGCCGCTCCCGGCTGGTCCGTCTCCGGGTGGGCGGCAGCGGCCACGTCCGCCGTGCCGGTCCCTGCATCAGGGGTCGGCGTGAACCCGTCCCGGGCCGGGGGTCCGCCGGCGTCGTCGGGCACGAGGTCGGCTCCGGCCTGCACGGGCTCGGAGGCGGGCCCGGCCGGCGTGGTGTCCAGCGCGGGTGCCACAGCCGGCGGGGACTGGTCCGACCCGTCCCCCGCCGGGACCGTCCCCGGTCCAGCGGTGGAGTGGTCGGCGACATCGGGTGCCGGTGTGCCCGCAGCCGAGAGCTCGGCCACGTGGTCGTGGGGCGGGCCGTCCGCTCCCGCGGGCGACGTCGCCGGAGCGCGCTCGGGCCCAGCGGACTGGTCGGCGAGGTGCTCGGGGCCGTCCGAGGCCCCGGCCGGACTCGGTTCTGCCGCGCCCTCCGACCCTCCGCCATCGCCCGGCCCGTCGCCCTCGACGAGATCGGGCGGTGGGGTGGAGCGCAACTGCTCGAAGATGGCCCGCCCGCGTTCGACCACGTTGTCCTCGGGCACGCTCACGGGGCCTTACTCTTGCCGGTCCGTGCCGGGGGGTCAAGCATCCCGGTGATGCTTCACGTGAAACGCGCCGTCGGTCAGGCGGGCCGATCGACCGCGCGCAAGCTAAGAGAACAGCGGCCGCTTGGCCGGCACGCCCACGCGCCGGGGATACGTCTCAGGGCATTCCTGCTCCTGTCGGAGCACCTGGAAACGCGAGAACGCCTGTACGAAGCGGCTGACCGGGACCAGTCCGAGGGTCGCCAGCTGTTCCGCCGGCCATCGCTCGCCGTCACCCTCCGGCGGCTCCGATACGACCAGGCGTCCCCCGATCTGCAGGAACGGCGCCGCGCACTCGGCCGTCACCGCTGGTGGGCCGAAGCTGCGCGCCACCACGACGTCGGCCCATCCCCGCCAGGTGGGGTCACGGCCGGCGTCCTCGGCCCGGGCGTGGGCGACCACCACCCGGCCGTCGAGGCCGAGCTGTGACCCGGCCCGGGCCAGGAACACCGCGCGGCGCTCGTTGCTGTCCAGAAGGCAGACCCTCGACCCGGGCCAGGCCAGGGCCAGCGCAAGACCCGGCACCCCACCCCCGCTGCCCAGGTCGACCACGCAGGACGGGTGCGGCTCCCCCACCGCCTGAAGGAAGCCGGCGGCGTGCTCGATGTGGCCCTCCACCGGACCCGGGCCGAGAAAGCCCAGGTCACGGGCTTCGGACAGCACCCCGAACAGGGTGGCCACCGGCAGCTCAGGCCGGCGAGATGACGACTCGACGGCGAGGTTCCTCGCCCTCCGACGTCGTCTGCACGCCCTCCAGACCGTTCACCGTGTCGTGCACCACTTTGCGGTCGGCCGCGTGCATCGGCTCGAGCGACTTGGCCACCCCGGTGGCTCGCACCTGGGCCGCCACGCCCTCGGTGAACCGGGCGAGGGCCTCCTTCCGCTTCTGGCGGTAGCCGCCCACGTCGACGAGCAGGCGCCCGTTGCGACCCCCGGTCTGACGCTGCACCACGGTGCGGGTCACCTCCTGGATGGCGGTCAGCGTGGCCCCCGCGGGACCGATGAGGAGCCCGAGATCCGACCCGGAGATGGCCAGCTCGACCGTGTCCTCGTCCACCTCCCGGACGGCCACGTCGCCTGCGGCGCCGAACGACTCGAGCAGCCCGACAAGGAAGTCTCGGGCCACGTCGGCCTGCTCGCTCAACGGCACGTCCTGGTCCATCGTCACTCCTTCTGGTTCGGCGGCGATTGCGGTCGGGGCCACGGGCTCGGGGGCTCTGGACCGGTTCGGGGTGGTGGCCCGTGGGGGCGCGGGGGGGGTGGCAACGGGCGCCGGGGGAGGGGAGGGCGGAGGGGTCGACGGGGTGGCGCTGCGGGTGCGGCGGCGGCGGTCACGGCGGTCGTCCTTGGGGCGCGGCCGGTTCGGGCGGACCCGCGCTCGGACCCTCGCCTCGGAGCGGAGCCGTCCGAACAGCCCCACCTTGGGCTCCTCGAGGACCTCGAACTCGGCGTCGGCCTCGTCGACGCCGAGTTGGTCCAGCGCCGCGTCCTTGGCCTCCTCGACCGAGCGACCGGTGGTCTCGACCCACTCCATGCCTAAAGCTCCATGAGGCATCGCCGGCGAGGCCCACGGCGGGCCGGGGGCGCCGCTGGGAAGGCCGCAGGACGAAGGCGAGGACTGCGTGCGGCGAGGACGAGAACGACGCCAGCGGTGGTCCCGGCCGTCGCGAGCGCGGCGAACGTTGCCCGGTGGAGCACTAGGAAGGGCCCCGCAACCTACCGGCCCTTCTTGCTGCGGCGCTTCTGCGGGGACCTGGAGGGAGGCCGGCGACCGTTGTTCTTGCCCTGGGGTGGGCGGGGAGTGGTCTTCGGCTTGGGCCCGTTCCCCGGAGGAGCGCCCTTGGCCGGCTTGGCGCCGTTCTTGGGATCGACCTCGACCGACTTGGCCTCGATCTCCCTGGCGTGCCGCTTCGCGTGTTCCTTGAGAGCCGGGTCGAACCGGTACATGGCCCCGGTCTGGCCGATGCGGAAGAGGGCCGAGGCCAGGAAGTACACGTTGACGCCGGCTGGGATGTTCAGCGAGATGAGGCCGAAGAAGGCCGGCATGACCTTGAGCAGGATCTGCTGCTGCTGGCTGGCGGCCTGGGTGTTCCGGGCCATGGTCTGGCGGGTCTGGTAGTACTGGGTGGCCACGACCAGCGCCACGATCACGAAGAACGGCAGCGCTCTGGCGAACGAGCCATGACTGCTGCTGGCAGCTTTTGCCAGGTCGATGCCGAACGACTTCATGTGGCCGCCGGAGGTCTCCAGCGCCTGGTAGAGCTCCGTGGTCTTGTCGAGGTACTTCGGGTCGAACCCACCGCCCTCGGCCTTGTGGGTGAGGCCGTTGATGACCTGGTACATCACCAGGAACACCGGCATCTGGAGGAGCATCGGGAGGCACCCGGCCACCGGGTTGACCTTGTGCTCCTTGTAGAGCGCCATCATCTCCTCGTTGAGCTTCTGGCGGTCACCTCCCTTGTGCTTCTGTTGGAGCTTCTTCATCTCCGGCTGCAGCTTCTGCATGGCGAGCATGGAGCGCGTGCTCTTCAAGGTGAGGGGCGAGAGCACCAGCATCACGGTGAGGGTGAGCAGGGCGATGGCCGCCGCGTAGTTGGGGATCAGCGAGTAGAAGAAGGCCAGCAGACCGGCCAGGAGCTGGAACATCAGGCCTCCCGGACCGGCACGGGGTCGAACCCGAGCCCGCCCCACGGGTGGCAGCGGCCCAGCCGGCGGATGGTGAGCCACCCGCCCCGGACCGCTCCGTGCTCCCGAAGGGCCTCGAGGGCGTAGTTCGAGCAGCTGGGCTCGTACCGGCACGGCGACGGCCGGCCGGCGCGCACGGCCTGGTAGACCCGGACCGGCGCCGCCAGCACGCGGGCTCCCGGCGTCATGGCCGCACCCGGCCGGCTGCGTCGTGAAGCGCTCCCGAGACCATCGCCTTCAACTCCCTGAACGGGAGGGACGCCGCCTCCGGAGCAGCTCCCACCAGGTAGGCACCCGGTCCCAGCGTCGGGCCGAGCTCGAACACAACGGCACGCAACCGGCGCCGGAGCCGGTTGCGCACGACGGCTCCCCCGACCGCCCGGCTGACGGCGTACGCCACCCGGGGCGGCCCGGTGGGCACGCCATGGACGAAGGTTACCGTGATCGGACCTCGGCGAGCCCGTCGGCGTGACCGCCGGAGCGCGAGGAACGTGGCCGTGTCGGTGATCCGGTGGATCAGGCCGACAGCCGGTGGCGACCCTTCAGGCGGCGGGCCCGCAGAATGGCGCGCCCCGCTCGGGTCGACATGCGATGACGGAAGCCGTGGTTCTTGGCCCGCTTCCGGGTGTTCGGTTGAAAGGTTCTCTTCACCCATGAGCTCCCTGGAGCGGCGCGGGACCCCCGAGCCGGCAGGCCAGGCTAGGCCGAAGCGGGGCCGATGACAAACGGCGGCGGCGACAGGGCAGGTCAGCGGCGTTTCCACAGCCGCTCTCGCCATGGCCCGAAGGCCGGTGCTACGGTCGCTCCACCGCTCGATGAGGGCTCCAGACTTCCCCGGGAGCCCACTTCCGAGGTGGCTGAGAAAGGGGGCCCTTCGGGGCCCTTCGTAGTTGTGCACAGGTGTGGACGACGTTGTGGACACGGAGCCCAAGGGGAAGGTCGAGCCGGCGGTGACGGACGCAGAGCAGTTGTGGGACCTCTGCGCCGAGGCGCTGAAGCCCATGGTGAGCGAGGCTGCATGGCTCATGTGGTTCGCGTCCATCCAGCCCTCGTGGGCCGACGAGCACCGCCTGGTCCTGTCCGTGCCCAGCCTGCTGGCCAAGGAACGGCTGGCCGCGCACGTGCCCCTCGTGACCGAGGTGACCTCCGAGGTGGCCGGGCACCCGCTGGCGGTCGACTTCGTGGTGCGGGCCGGTCCCGACGCCGGCATCCCGGCCACCGAGGCCGGCACCGAGGCCGGCGGCGCGGTTGCGGGCGACAGGGTGGCCCCGCTCCCGGACCCCGGCAGCCTGCCCGCCCCCCCCGCCACCCCGGCGCAGCGGGAGCGTGGCCTGCTGCAGCCCAACTTCACCTTCGACGCCTTCGTCACAGCCGACTCCAACCGCTTCGCCCGGGCCGCAGCCGGCGTGGTGGCGGAGACACCGGGCCTGGCCTACAACCCGCTGGTCATCTACGGCGGGAGCGGTCTGGGCAAGACCCACCTCCTCCACGCCATCGGCAACTACGTCGTCCAGCAGTTCCCGAACTACACGGTGCGCTACAGCGCCACCGAGTCGTGCATGAACGAGTTCGTGGAGGCGCTGCGGACCAAGACCACCCTGGCGTTCAAACGCCGGTACCGGGAGTGCGACGTCCTTTTGATGGACGACTTCCAGTTCATCATGACCAGCGAGCGCCTCGGCGAGGAGTTCTTCTACACCTTCAACGAGCTGCAGGAGGCCTCCAAGCAGATCGTCATCGTGTCGGACCGGTCACCCACGGAGATGGGCTCGCTGGACGAGCGCTTCCGCAGCCGGCTCCTCTCCGGCCTGGTCACCGACGTCAAGCCGCCCGACCTCGAGACCCGGATCGCCATCCTCCGCAAGAAGGCGGAGCGCCATCTCCAGGTGGTCCCCGACGACGTCCTGGTCCTGATCGCCACCCACGTCCGCGACAACATCCGCGAGCTCGAGGGCGCGCTCACCCAGGTGGTTGCGTTCGCCCGCCACCACGAGGAGCTCCTCACGAGGGAGGTGGCCGAGAAGGTCCTGGGCGACGCCCTCTCCAAGGCCAGCCGCCCCATCACACCCGACCTCGTCATCGAGGCGGCGTCTGAGCTGTCGGGCTTCAGCGTGGCCGAGCTCACCGGCCCCAGCCGGGGCCGTCCCCTGGTCCAGGCTCGCCAGATCGCCATGTACGTGCTGCGCCAGCTCACCGACCACAGCTACCCGGCCATCGCCCGGGCCTTTGGCGGACGAGACCACACCACCGTGATCCACGCCGTCAACAAGATCGATGCGCTCATGCCTGAGCGGTCGAAGGTCTACCAGGACGTCCAGCGCCTGACACGGCGTCTGACGACCGGTGAATGACCGTGTGTCGGACCGATGTGATTTCCAGGGACAACCGCCCGCTCGTCCCCCGACCATCGCCGGCGGTGTCACAGCCTTGTGCGACCCTGGGGAGAACGCAGGAGCACCTGTGACCCCCTTGACCTGCGATTTCGCCCTGTTTTCCCCAGTCCACAGGGCCTACTACTCCTTCTGATCTTCTCTACAAAGAAAGGCAGTTGGTTGAAGCTCCGCAGTGAACGAGACACGCTGGTCGAGGCCCTCACCACCGCCGGCCGGGCCGTCACGAGCCGTGGTGGTGCTCTGCCGGTGCTGTCGGGGATCCGCCTCGAGGTGCAGGGAGACCGTCTGCTGGTGGCGGGGTCCGACCTCGATCTCACGATCCAGGTCGACGTCGCGGTCGGAGCCGGCAGGGACGGCGTGTGTGTGATCCCGGCCCGGCTGGCGGCCGACATCGTGCGGGCCCTGGAGCCCGGCGCCGTGACGTTCGAGGCCGGCGACGACGAGGTGCGGATCACCTCCGGCCGGTCCCAGTTCGCGGTGCGCATGCTGTCCGCCGGGGACTTTCCCCGCCTGCCCTTCGCCGGGCGCGAGGGCATGCCGGGTGAGGCCGTGACCCTCGCCGGAGCTGAGTTCGCCGATGCCCTGCGCCAGGTGGTCCGCGCCGCTTCGGCCGACGACGCCCGGCCCATCCTCACCGGCGTGTTGATGGCGGCCGAGGCCACCGGACTGCGGCTCGTGGCCACAGACTCCTACCGGCTGGCGGTCCGGGACCTCCCCGGGACCACGGTGCTCGGGGAGGGCCAGCAGGTGCTCGTGCCGTCCAAGGCCCTGTCCGAGCTGCAGCGGCTCCTGTCGACCGACCAGGAGGTCGTCCTGCGCCTGGGGGAGCACGACGCCACGTTCGACGTGGGCTCGGTGCGGCTCACCACCCGGCTGATCGAGGGCGAGTTCCCCAACTACCGCCAGCTCATCCCGTCGTCGTACCCCAACCGGTTGGTGGTGGCCAAGGATGCGCTGCTCGACGCCGTGCGGCGGGTGAAGCTGCTGGTGCGCGATGCCACCACCCCGGTGCGGATGGCGCTCAGCTCCGATGTCATCGTGCTCACGGTGGTGAGCGCCGAGGTGGGGCAGGCCAGCGAGGAGGTGGACGCCAAGTACGAGGGCGCGGAGATGACCGTGGCCTTCAATCCGGCCTACCTGATCGAGGGCGTGGAGGCCGTGGCCGGCGACGAGGTGCTGCTCGAGACCATGGACGCCCTGCGCCCTGCCGTCCTGCGGGCCGTGGAGGGCGAGGAGTACCTGTACCTGCTCATGCCCGTGCGAGTCTCGTAGGAGCGTGCCGGTCGAATGCGGCTGACCCGGGTGCACGGACGTGAGGGGCCGGCGAGTGAGCAGGTCGGCCGGCCGGCCGCGAGACGGCCGGCCCGTAGACCACCACGCTCGTACCCGTAGGGCGGTTGCCGGTGCTGGTCGAGCGGCTGTGGCTCACCGATTTCCGGAACTACGCCTCGGCCGAGGTGGAGCTGGCGCCGGCCGGGCTCACCGTCGTGCTGGGCGGCAACGGCGAGGGGAAGACCAACCTGCTGGAGGCGGTTGCCTACCTGGCCACCCTGGGCTCGTTCCGGGGTGCCCCGCCCGAGGCCATGGTCCGGACCGGTCGCGCGTCGGCGGTGGTGCGGGCCGAGGGCCGGCGTGCCGGCAGGGCCGTGCTGGTGGAGGCCGAGATCACACCAGGCGGCCGGTCGCGGGTCCTGGTGAACACCCAGCCCCTGCGTCGCTCCGCCGACCTGCTGGGGGCGATCCGGGTGAGCGTGTTCTCACCCGACGACCTCGAGCTGGTGAAGGGCGGCCCCGCCGGCCGGCGCCGCTACCTCGACGACGCCCTGGTGTCGGTCCACCCCCGCAACGCCGCCCTGCGCGCCGACCTGGAGCGCGTCCTCCGCCAGCGCAACGCGCTGCTCAAGCAGGCCAAGGGCCGGCTCGACGGGGCGGCCGCCACCACCCTCGACGTGTGGGACGACCAGCTCTCGGCCACCGGGGAGGCGCTGGCCGCGGCACGCGACGAGCTGGTGGCGGGCCTGGAGGCGCCGGTGGCGAAGGCCTACGACCAGGTCTCGGGCACGGCGGCCGACGTCGAGATCGCTTACGAGCGCTCCTGGGAGGGCCCGCTCGCCCGCGCCCTGGCCGCGGCCCGCACCGACGACGTCCGCCGGGGCGTCACCACCGTGGGGCCGCACCGAGACGAGCTGCGCTTGTCCATCGCCTCCCGCCCGGCCCGGACCCACGCCTCCCAGGGCGAGCAGCGGTCGCTGGCCCTGGCCCTGCGGCTGGGAGCCCACGCCGCCGCCGCCGAAGCGGTGGGAGAGCCACCGGTCCTGCTCCTCGACGACGTGTTCTCCGAGCTGGACCCCGGCCGCAGCGCCGCCCTGCTCGCCCACCTGCCCGGGGGCCAGGCCGTGCTCACCACCGCGGGGGCCGTTCCCGAGGGCGCCTCGCCGGAGCGCACCCTGCGGGTCCACGGGGGCCGGGTCCTGTGAGCACCTGGCGGCCCCTGCCCGCCTCGTCGGGCCCCAAGGTCCCGGGTCGCCTCACCGGGGCGCTCGACCGCGTGGCCCGCAGCCTCGGCGCGCCCGGCGCCGGCGCCCTGGGCGTGGTGTTCGGGCGGTGGCCCGAGGTCGTCGGCGCCGACACGGCGGCCCACTCCCGACCGCTCCGGCTGGCGGGGGGAACCCTCGTGGTGGGGGTGGGGGACCCGGGGCGCGCCACCGAGCTGAGGTTCCGGGCCGGCGAGATCCTCGACCGGATCGAGGAGATCGCCGGCGCCCGGGTGGCGGAGCGCGTCGAGGTGCGCGTCCGGGCCCCGCGCTGAGGGGTCCGGAGCGCCGGCTCGGCTCTCGGTTGTCACCCCCCCGGTGGTAAACTCCCATCATTGCAATTCGGGGCTGTGACCTGGGATTTTCCCCCCCGAAGGGCCTCCATCCCAAACGTTTTGGAAAGGGCGCGCCCGTATGGCAGAGCAAAGGAACGGCGTGAGCCGTTCCGGGTCCTACGACGCCAAGGATCTCACGGTCCTCGAAGGGCTCGAACACGTCCGAAAACGACCGGGGATGTACATCGGCAGCACGGGGGCCAGCGGCCTCCACCACCTGGTCTGGGAGGTTGTGGACAACTCTGTGGACGAGGCCATGGCCGGCCATTGCACGTCCATCGAGATCGCCCTCCTGGCCGACGGCGGCTGCAAGGTCGCGGACGACGGCCGCGGCATCCCGGTCGACCGCCACCCCCAGCACAGGCACAAGTCCGGGGTCGAGATCGCCCTCACCATGCTGAACGCGGGCGGCAAGTTCGGCGGCTCCGGCTACAAGGTGTCGGGCGGCCTCCACGGTGTGGGTGTGTCGGTCGTGAACGCGCTCTCGTCCCGGCTCGTGGTCGAGGTCGACCGCGGGGGCGAGCGGCACCGCATGGAGTTCGCCAAGGGCGGCAAACCCCAGGGCCCGCTCGAGGTGGCGGGCCGCGCCCCCCGCAACCGCACCGGCACCACCGTCGTGTTCTGGCCGGACCCCACGGTGTTCGAGGACACGGAGTTCCGGGCCCAGACCGTGCTGGAGCGGCTCCAGATGATCGCCTTTCTGAACAAGGGCCTCGAGATCCGCTTCCGCGACGAACGGCCCGGCCACGAGCACGAGGTCACCTACCGCTACGCCGGAGGCATCGTCGATTTCGTCAAGCACCTCAACGCGGCCAAGGAGCCGCTGTTCAAGAAGGTGGCGTCCTACACGCAGAGCGCGGCTGACGGCCAGGCCCAGGAGGTCGAGATCGCGCTGCAGTGGAACGCCGGGTTCCACGAGGGCATCTACAGCTTCGCCAACGGCATCGCCACCATCGAGGGGGGCATGCACGAGGAGGGCTTCAAGAAGGCCCTCACCAACGTGGTCAACAAGTACGCCCGGGCCAAGAACCTGCTCAAGGAGAAGGACGGCAACCTGCTGGGGGAGGACATCCGCGAGGGCCTCACGGCCATCATCGCCGTGCGCCTCCAGGACCCCCAGTTCGAGGGCCAGACCAAGTCGAAGCTGGGCAACGTCTCCATCCGCGGCCTGGTGGAGAAGGCGACGAACGAGAAGCTGGCCGAGTGGCTGGAGGAGCACCCCACCGAGGCACGCCAGGTGCTCAACAAGAGCGTGCAGGCGGCACGGGCCCGCAGCGCGGCCCAGCAGGCCCGGGCCCTCATCCGCCGCAAGTCGGCGCTCGAAGGCGCCGGCATGCCCGGCAAGCTGACCGACTGCTCCACCCGGCGGCCCGAGGAGGCCGAGCTGTTCATCGTGGAGGGCGACTCGGCCGGCGGCTCCGCCATCCGCGCCCGCGAGCCGCGCAACCAGGCCATCCTCCCGATCCGCGGCAAGATCCTCAACGTCGAGAAGGCACGCCTCGACAAGATGCTCAAGAACACCGAGATCCAGTCCCTCATCGGCGCCATCGGGGCAGGGGTGGGCGAGGAGTTCGACGTCGCCAAGATCCGGTACCACAAGGTGATCCTCCTGGCCGACGCCGACGTCGACGGCAGCCACATCCGCACCCTGCTGCTCACGTTCTTCTTCCGGCAGATGAAGGACCTGGTGGAGAAGGGCCACGTCTACGTGGCGCAACCGCCCCTCTACTCGACCCTGGTGGGCAAGGAGAAGGTGTACCTGAAGGACGACGTGGCCAAGGCCCGCTTCCTGGCCGAGCACCCCAACCACAAGGCGGAGTTCGGGCGCCTCAAGGGCCTGGGGGAGATGGACTTCGGCGAGCTGGGCGAGACCACGATGAGCGCCAGCCACCGCACCCTGCTCCAGGTCACCGTCGAGCAGGCCGCCATCGCCGACGACATCTTCTCCATCCTCATGGGCGACGACGTGCCGCTGCGGAAGAACTTCATCGTCACCAACGCCAAGGACGTCCGGTTCCTTGACATCTAGTTTCGCCTCGGAAGCAGAGCTTCCTCGGCGAGCTGATCGCGCTACGGCCGATCGGCGGAGCCGATCGGCCTTCGCCCCCTTCTGCTTGCCGCCGGCTTCGCCGGCGGTGGCGCCCAGCTGGCGGGGCCGCCTTCGGCGGCTTCCGGCATCCGGGTGCCGGAATCCCGGGAGATCGCAATGACTGATTTGCTGGTTGGTGGCTCGGGCGACGACGGCTCTGCGCCCGGGGTCGAGCCGATCGAGATCCAGGAGGAGATGGAGCGGTCCTTCCTGGAATACGCCATGTCGATGATCACCCAGCGGGCGCTGCCGGACGCCCGGGACGGCCTCAAGCCGGTCCACCGCCGGATCCTGTTCGGCATGCACGAGCTGGCCCTGCGCCCGGACCGGCCCTTCATGAAGTGCGCCCGGGTCACGGGTGAGGTGATGGGCAAGTTCCATCCCCACAACCAGCAGGCCATCTACGACGCCCTGGTGCGCATGGCCCAGCCGTTCAGCCTGCGCAACCCGCTGGTCGACTTCCACGGCAACTACGGCTCGCCCGACTTCCCACCGGCGGCCGAGCGCTACACCGAGTGCCGCCTGGCGCCGCTGGCCATGTTCATGCTGGCCGCCATCGACGAGGACACCGTCGACTTCGTCCCCAACTACACCAACGAGTTCGAGGAGCCCACCGTCCTGCCCGGGCGCTTCCCGAACCTGCTGGTGAACGGCAGCCAGGGCATCGCCGTCGGCATGGCCACCAACATCCCGCCCCACAACCTGGGCGAGGTCATCGACGCCACGATCCACCTCGTCGACCACCCCGGCGCCACGCCCGACGACCTGATGGCGTTCGTCAAGGGCCCCGACTTCCCCACCGGCGGCTTCATCCTGGGCCGGGCCGGGATCCTCGACGCCTACCGCACCGGCCGCGGCAGCATCCGCATGCGGGCCCGGGCCGAGATCCAGGAGACCAAGTCGGGTTCCAGCATCGTGGTCACCGAGCTGCCGTACCAGGGGAGCGCGGCCGCGCTGGAGCAGCGCGTGGCCGAGCTGGTGAACGCCCGGGAGCTGGAGGGCATCCGCGACATCCAGAACCTGTCGGCCGGGCTCGACACCAAGATCGTCTTCCCGCTCAAGCGGGACGCCAACGCCAACGTGGTGCTGAACAACCTCTACAAGCACACGCCCCTGCAGACCAGCTTCGGGGTCAACATGGTGGCGCTGGTCGACGGCGTGCCCCGCACCCTGAACCTGGTGCAGATCCTCACGGCCTACGTCGACCACCAGGTCGAGGTCATCACCCGGCGCTCGCAGTTCCGGTTGCGCAAGGCCCAGGACCGGGCCCACATCGTCGAAGGCCTGCTCAAGGCCCTCGACATGATCGACGCCATCATCACGCTGATCCGGGGCTCGGCCGACCGGGCCGCGGCCCGCACCGGGCTGATGGCCGGGCCGTTCGAGTTCAGCGAGGTCCAGGCCAACCACATCCTCGACACGACGCTCGGCCGCCTCACCCGCCTGGGCCGGTCCGAGCTCGAGGAGGAGATGGCCAGGCTGCGGGAGACCATCGCCGAGCTGGAGCTCATCCTCAACGACCCGGAGAAGCTGCGGTCGGTGATCAAGGACGAGCTGGCCGACGTGCGCCGGCAGTTCGCCACGCCCCGCCGGGCCGAGATCACCTACGACCCGGGCGACATCGGCATCGAGGACCTGATCGACGACGAGCCGCTCGTCGTCACCATGACGCGGGCCGGCTACATCAAGACGGTCGCGGCCGGCGCCTTCCGCACCCAGGGCCGCGGCGGCCGCGGCATCCAGGGCGCCCGCCTCAAGGAGGAGGACCTGGTCAGCACGGTCATCCACACCACGGCCCACGCCTACCTGTTGTTCTTCTCCAACCAGGGGAAGGTGTACCGGCTGAAGGCGCACGAGGTGCCGATGAAGGAGCGCACGGCGCGCGGCACCGCCATCGTGAACCTCCTGCCGCTCGCCAACGACGAGCACATCCAGGCCATCGTCGACACCCGCGAGTTCGGCGACGACGAGTTCCTGGTGTTCGCGACCAGGCTGGGCCAGGTCAAGAAGACCACGTTCTCGGAGTACGACAAGTCCCGCCGTGACGGCTTCATCGCCATCAACCTGAAGGACGGCGACGAGCTGGTGCGGGTCATCCGCACCGGCGGCGAGGACGACATCTTCATGGTCTCGCGGCTCGGCCAGACCATCCGCTTCTCCGAGGCCGAGGTGCGGCCCACGGGCCGGGCGGCCCAGGGGGTCATCGGCATGCGCCTGCGGGATGGCGACGAGGTGGTGTCCTGCGACGTGCACCGCGACGACGCCGCCATCCTGCTGGTCACCGACGCCGGCTACGGCAAGCGCACCCAGCTCGACAAGTTTCCCCGCAAAGGCCGCGGCACCATGGGTGTCAAGGGGATCAAGCTCACGGCCCGGCGGGGCTACGTGGTCGCCGCCTTCATGGTGGGCCTGGAGGACGAGATCATGGCGGTGTCGTCGGCCGGGGTCACCATGCGCCTGCCGGTGCGGGGCATCCCGTCCCAGGGCCGCGACGCCACCGGCGTGCGGGTCATGAACCTCGACGCCGGCGCCTCGGTGGCGTCCGTCGCCCCCATCCTGGCTGCCGACGACGGCGACGCCAACGGCGGCTGAGCGCCGCCCCCCTTCCCCCGGACAACCTGGAGACGACGGAGGTGCAGGATGACCGAGCGCGAGCGCGGCCAGGTGGTGCCGCTGCTGGCGGTGGTGATCGTGGCGGCGGGGGCGGTGTGCCTGGTGGCCGGCCGTCTGGGAGGAGCGGCGGTGGCCCGGGCCCAGGCCGTCACGGCCGCCGACGCGGCTGCCCTTGCCGGCGCGGCCGCCGGCCGGAGTGAGGCGGCCGGCGCCGCGGTGGCCAACGGCGGCCGGCTGACGCGGTACGAGCAGGTCGGAGGGGACGCCCGGGCCGCGGTGGCGGTGGGTCCGGCCCGGGCCGTGGCCCGGGCCCGACGCAGCGGGGGCGGCGGCCGCGCCGGCGTGGCCCCCGCCCTTCGTGCCGCTCTGGCCCGGGCCGAGCAGCTGCTGGGCGGCCCCGTGCCCGCCGTCGATCCGGGGCCCGCCCGCCACACCGCCGACGCCGCGGCCCGCCACCGCCGGGGTCTGGCCGTCGACGTCCCGGGGTGGTTCGTCCCAAGGCTGGCACCGGTCGCGGCACAGGCCGGGCTGTGCCAACCCCACCCCGAGAGCCACCCCGGCCACTTCCAGCTGTGCCCGCCGGCGGGAGCCGCACCGTGACGGCCGCGGTGGACCGGCGTCGGAGCCCGCCGGGCTACCGTGACCGGGTGACGACGCAGGGAAGACGGGTTCGGCGCGTCATCCGGCGGGTCGACCCGTGGAGCGTGCTGCGGTTCTCGCTGGTGTTCTACGCCTGCATGCTCGTGGTGGGCATGGTGGCGGGCTTCGTGCTGTGGGCGGCGGCCTCCACCACCGGCCTCATCGACAACATCGAGCGGTTCTTCGAGGAGTTGTTCGCCCTGGAGTCGTTCACCGTCAACGGGGGTCTGATCTTCCGGTCCACGCTCATCGGCGGCCTGGTCCTGGTCCTCCTCGGCACCGGGGCCAACGTGTTGATGGCGGTGCTGTACAACCTGACGTCCGACGTCGTGGGCGGCGTCGAGGTGACCGTCCTGGAGGAGCAAGCGGCCCGCTCCCCGGTCCTGTGAGGTCAGGGCGGGTGTATCGTCATCTCCCCTCGGGGCTATAGCTCAGCTGGTTAGAGCGCAGCACTGATAATGCTGAGGTCAGTGGTTCGTCTCCACTTAGCCCCACTCCCGGGATCGGTGAAGGTGGCGGCCCGAGTTGGGCGTGGATGAGATCGCCGAGGCGTTACGAAGCGTCGTCCGCGGGCCCGTCCATGGTGAGCATGAGCCGCTCGCGGCGGTTGTAGATGCGAAGCGACTGTAGAGCCGGTTGGTGCCGGGACCAGCGGCTGGAGGATCGGTCTGACACGCCGACGTAGCCGCAGCAGTAGTTCGACAGAAGCGGCGCGCGCCCGGCCGATGTGCTTTCATTCCGGAGCGCGCCGCGGGCGAGAGCGCGG
>JBQTJJ010000068.1:0-7457 GCA_052387235.1 Actinomycetota bacterium | reverse complement strand
TGCAGAACTACCGGCAGAGGACCCCGGCCTTCCCTGCCAGCCTACGAGGGGGACGATGCTACCGGCCGCTCATCGTCCGGGACCCAGCGACTTGGGGGCCAGCCAGACGTCTAGCGCTGTCCCCGCGGCGACCGAGCTCAGAGCGCGCGCTCGAGCACCACCCACCCGTGGGGCCGTGCACGGCGACCGGCTGGGCAAGTATGGGCGCCGATGCCCATGCACCTCGTCCCCGCCACCGACGGCGTCCGGGTCACGGTCCACGACTTCGGGGGCCGGGGCCCGGCGCTCGTCCTGGCCCACGCTGCGGGTTTTCACGGGCGGGTCTTCGCTCCCCTCGCCGCCGAGCTGGCCGGCGGCTTCCGGTGCGTGGCGCCCGACCTGCGGGGCCACGGCGACACCCGGCTTGCGGCGGACCACGCGCTCGACTGGTTCGGGCTGGCGGCCGATGTCCTCGCCACCGTGGACGGCCTCGGCCTCGACCGGCCGTACGCCTTCGGCCACTCGAGCGGTGGCGCGGCCGTGCTGTTGGCGGAGCAGGCCCGGCCCGGCACCTTCCGGGCGATCTACTGCTTCGAGCCCATCATCATCCCGCCCGGCTCCGCTCGGGGGAGCGAACGCGGCGCCTGGCTGGCCACCCAGGCCCGCCGCCGGCGCGCCACCTTCCCCGGTCGGGACGAGGCCCTCGCCCACTACTCGTCGAAGCCGCCCCTCGACGCCCTGGCGCCGGCCGCGCTGCGCGCCTACGTGGACCATGGGTTCGAGGGCGACGCCGCCGGCGGCGTCCGGCTGAAGTGCCGCCCGGACGTCGAGGCGGCCGTGTACGACACGGCCACCGCCCACGACGCCTACTCGCGCCTCGGGGAGGTGAGCTGCCCCGTCATGGTGGCGTGCGGCGGCACGACGCCGGGCTGCACGGGGGATCGGCCGTTCGCATCAGAGGACCGCCTGCCGGGCGGACGGAGCGAGGCCGTGCCCGGCGTCGGGCACTTCGGGCCCCTCGAGCGGCCGGACGTGGTCGCCGGGTTCGTCGCCCGGGCGCTCCTTTCGGAGTGAGCCGCTCCCGGTGCCCTTTGCCCGGGGAGCCCCACGCGCGAGCATGGGTACGTGGCGCTAGGGGCGGAACAGCCGGGGGCGTCATTCGACGTCGAGGCCGCGATAACCCAGCTGTCGGCCGAGATCCGCGAGCGGACGGCCGCCGGCGACCATCGGAGCGCGGCCCTGGCCTGCGTCCGGCTCGGCGGCGTGTTCGCCGACTTCGTGGGGAACCAGACCGCGGCCCGGGCCTGGTTCCTCCGGGCGACCCGCCTGGTGGAGAACGAGCCTCCGTGCATCGAGCAGGGATGGGTGGCGGTGGCGGCGCTCGGGTGCGACGTGGACGACCCGGCCGAGCTGCTGGCCCGGGCCGAGCTGGCCCTCGACCGGGCCCGGCGCTTCGGCGACATGAACCTGGAGACCAAGGCCCTGGCCGACGCCGGCCTGGCCCATGTCCAGGCCGGTCGCCTCGCCGAGGGCATGGCCCTCCTGGACGAGGCCATGGCCCTGGTGTGCGGGCCGGCCGACGACATCGAGACGGCCGGCAGATCGGTGTGCTCGTTCCTCACCGCCTGCTACTACAGCGGCGACTTCGACCGGGCCGGCTCCTGGGCCGCCGACCTCGACCGCCAGGGCCTCATCGGGCCGGCGCCGGGGGTCCAGCTGCTCATCGCCAACCACTGCGACGCCGTCCAGGCCACCCTGCTGTGCGAGCTGGGGCGCTGGAGCGAGGCCGAGGCCCTGCTCACACGCGCCATCCGGGACTTCGAGGACCGGACGCACATGCCGAGCTGGCATCCGGTGGTGGCGCTGGCCGAGCTTCGCATCCGCCAGGGCCGGCTGGCGGAGGCCGAGATGCTCCTCCTCGGCAAGGAGGGCCACATCCAGGCGCTGCTCCCCGCCGCACGCCTCCACCTGGCGCGCGGCGACCACGACCTGGCGCGGGCGACAGCGACCCGCGGCCTTCGCTGCATCGGCGGCGACCGCCTGCGGGCGGCCGAGTTGCTCGCCGTGCTGGTCGACGTCGAGCTGGCCGTGGGCGACACCGCCGCCGCCGCCGGCGCATGTGACGACCTCGTCGCCCGGACCCGGGACCTCGACATCCCTGGACTCCAGGCCAGGATCGCCGCCGTCCGGGCCCGGCTGCTGGCAGCCGGGGGCGACCCTGCCGCAGCCATCGCGGCCGTCGAGACGGCGCTCGACCGGCTCCCCCCGGTGGGCGTCCCGCTCCTGCGGGCCACCCTGCTGCTCGACCTGGTCGGGCTCCACGAACAGGCCGGTGACCGGGCCGGGGCCAGGGTCGAGGCGGGGCGGGCCGCGGCCGCGCTGGACGGGCTCGACGTGGTGCTGCCGGCTGCCCACGTCGCCCTGCTCGACCGGCTGGGCGTCCCGGCACCGGGCCGCCCTCCCCGCGCCGCTTCCGTCATCGCCCGCCTGGAGCGCGACGAACGGTGCTGGGTGGTGTCGTGCGGCGACGTCCGCGCCCTCCTCACCGACACGAAGGGACTGCGCTACCTGGCCGAGCTGGTCCGGGCGCCCGGGGTCGAGCGCCACGCCCTCGACCTGGTCGACCGGGTGGAGGGCCTGGCGCCGGCCGGGGGCGCCGTCGACCGGCGCCACCTCGGCGACGCCGGCGAGCTGGCCGACGCGCAGGCCCGGGCCGCCTACCGCCATCGCGTCGAGGCGCTGCGGACCGAGATCCACGACGCCATCCAGGCCGGCGACGACGCCAGGGCCGAGGTGCTGCAGGCCGAGCTGGACGGGCTGGTGGCCCACCTGGCCGAGGCCTTCGGGCTCGGCGGTCGCAGCCGGCGGGCGTCGTCGGCCACCGAGCGGGCCCGGCTCAACGTGACGAGGGCGCTGCGGTCGGCGACGGCCAGGCTGACCGAGGCCGTCCCCGCCGCCGGCAAGATGCTCGACGAACGGCTCCGGACCGGCCTGTACTGCGCCTACGAGCCGGCGGACGGCGACGGCGTGCGCTGGGTCGTTCAGTGCTGATTGAACGGAATCGTCGGCGGGTGAACGCCATCGGGATGGAACCCGAACGTCACTCGATCAAGGAGATGCCGCCATGGAGGCCCCCTACCAGGCCGGACCGGATGTGCACGTGCTCCCCACCACCCTGCCGCTGCCCGGCATGGGCGTCCTCCCCATCAACGCCTACGTGCTGCTGGCCGAGGAGCCGGTGCTCGTCGACACCGGGCTCGGGATGGACAGCGACCAGTTCGTCGATGCGCTCTCCTCCATCGTCGACCCGGCCGCCCTCCGTTGGATCTGGCTGACCCACGACGACGCCGACCACACCGGCAGCCTGCTGCGCGTCATGAGCCTGGCCCCGCAGGCCCGGCTCGTCACCCACGGGTTCGCGGCCCTGCGCACCTCGTCGTGGTGCCCCCTGCCCATGGACCGCGTCCATGCCATCCGGGTCGGCGACCGCCTGCCGGTCGGTGACCGGACGCTGCGGGCCGTGGCCCCGCCGTTGTTCGACAACCCGATGTCGACCGGTGTCCTCGACGAGGCCACCGGCACGCTGTTCTCCGTGGACTCGTTCGGGGCCATCCTTCCCGAACCCACCCAGGACGCGAGCGACGTGCCGGTCGACGCCCTGGCCGGGGGCATGCAGGCGTGGGCGGCCGCCGACTCGCCGTGGGCCCACCTGGTCGACCGCCAGAAGTTCACCGAGGTGCTGGCCGGCGTCCGCCGGCTCCAGCCCACCTCCATCCTGTCGTCCCACCTGCCGGCGGCCAGCGGAACGTCGGTCGAGACCTTCCTCGGGACCCTGGAGACGGTGCCGGACGCCGAGCCGGCCGTCGGCCCCAGCCACGAGGAGTTCAGCCAGATGCTTGCGGCCATGATGGCGATGGCGCCCCCCGCGTAAACCCTCCCGGGCACGCCGCCGGCCGGCCGGGTCGGTGCTCGCGCGTCGCGTCACCCGGGCGGGGCATGCTGTCGACATGCCCTCCGGGTCCGACCTCCCGAGGCCGATCGGCCGGCTGGTGGCAGTGAACGTGGGCCGACCCCGCACCGTCGAGTGGCAGGGCCGAAAGGTCCGCACCGCCATCTGGAAGGAACCGGTATCGGGACCTGTACCGGTCCGCGGCGTCAATCTGGAGGGGGACGACCAGGCCGACCGGCGGGTCCACGGGGGCACCGACAAGGCCGTGTACGCCTACGGGTCCGAGGACTACCGCTGGTACAGCGAGCAGATCGGCATGGCGCTCGGGCCGGGAACGTTCGGCGAGAACCTCACCGTGGAGGGCTTCGACCTCCGGCACGCCGTGGTCGGCGAGCGCTGGCGGGTGGGGACGTGCGTCCTCGAGGTCAGCGGGCCTCGTATGCCGTGCTTCAAGCTCGGCGTGCGAATGGGCACGGCCGACTTCGTGGACCTGTTCGGGGTGGTGGGACGCTACGGCGCGTACCTGCGCATCGTGGAGGAGGGAGAGGTGACGGCCGGCGACGCCGTCGAGCTCCTCTCCGTACCCCGGCCTGCCCTCACCGTGGCCGAGCTGGCCGAGTCACGCCAGACCGACGATGTCCAGCTCCTGGAGCGGGTGGCGGCCGGCGACCCGGTGCCGGAGTCCTGGGCCGAGGCCGCCCGCCGGGCCCTCCGGCGCCTGCGGAGGTGACCCGGGCCACCGATCAGCCGGGGGGGCGTCTCCCCACCGCGGCCGGGCCCGCCCCCTCGAAGGCGGCGGCCCGCAGGCCCCTGCGGGCGAGCTCCTGAAGGAACGGCACGGGCTCGGGCACGAGCTCGGCCAGGCCTGCGGCGCCGTGGCGGCCCAGCCTCCCCTCGGCGGCCCACACCGCCGTCAGGCCCGCCACCATCCCGGCCGCGATGGCCGGCCGATCGAGGGCGCCCAGCACCCGCACGTCGGTGGCCGGGCCCCGCCGGCCCCGGACCTCCACTCGAGCCGCTCCCAGCAGGCCCTCGGGATGCGGCTGGCGCAACATGGGCAGCCGAGCCGTGAGACGGTCCCGGCGCGACGCCGCCACCCGGGCCGTGACCCGGCGCACGCCGGGAAACGCGGGCACCAGCACCAGGGCGTCAGGCAGCCCGGCCCGGTAGCAATCGAGCGCGCCGAGGGGCTCGGGGAACCAGCACAACTCCCGGCCCGAGCCGCCCCGCCGCTGGGCCCAGGTCCCGTCCCGCCAGTCGAGGGCCGGCTCGGTCAGGGCGTCGTGGTGCCGGCGGGCGCACGACGGGCCGCCGGTGCCGGCCTTGGCCACGTGGACCTCGTCCACGGCGTCGAACTCCGCCGCCGCATGGCGGGCCAGGATGCAGCTGAACCCAGGGGCGAAGCCGGCACCCACCGCCACGACGCCCTCCCCCCTGTGGGCCTCGCCGTCCAGGGCGAGCAGTCCGCGCACGTCCTCCGTCGAGTCTGCGGTGGAGACGACGGAAGCGCCCCGGGCCACCGCCTCGGCCGCCCGGGCGGCGTGGGGCCCGGGCCCGGCCAGCACGACGACGTCGCCGGCGCCGAGCCGGATCGGGTCCCACCGGCCCACGATCGACGGGTCGCCGAGCGACGCCGCCACCGCCTCCGCCCGCTGGTCGTCGGCGTCCACCAGCACCAGCTCGTCCAGACCGGACGCGCCGAGCACGTGGCGGGCGGCTCGGGCGCCGACCGCGCCGGCGCCCACCACCACGACCCTCACGAGCGCACTCCCACTACGAGTGGGTTGCCCTACGGGTCGGCCGCCTCGCGGCCGAGCGCCTGACCTGACCGTCGGCCGGCCACTCACGTGCGTGAACCCTGGTCAGCCGCATGTGATCAACACGCTCCTAGCGCAGGTCGGGCCCGGTGAGCTCCCGCCAGCCACCGCTGGGAGGGGGCGGCGGGGCGGCGCGCAGGCGGAACACCCCGGCCACGAGGCCGGCGCCGCAGACGACGGCGAGGGCGCGGCGGAGGGTCTTCACCATGTGGTGGGTGGAGCGGGCGAATGCCTACTAGGAAGCGTCGCGCGCCCGGTTCGAGGATAGTACCGGGGCCGGATCAGGTCGGGAGCGCCCACCCGGCCGGGTGGCCAGGGCGTAACGCTCCACCACCTCGGGGATACGGGCCAGGAACCCGGGCTTGCTGAAACAGGCGGTGGCGCCCAGGTCCCGGCTGCGGCTCAGCACCTCGACGGCGGCGTGGGCCGTGACGACCAGCACGGGCGTGTCGGGACAGCACCGCCGCAGCTCGGGAAGGGCCGAAAGGCCGCCCCGCTTGGGCATCGCCAGGTCCAGCACGATCAGGTCAGGCTGCTCCCGGAGGGCAACCTCGATGCACTGGTCGCCGTCCGCAGCCTCGACCACGTCGACACCTGCCCACTCGAACTCCTGCCGGTACAGCAGGCGCAGGCGGGGATCGTCGTCACAGATCAGCGTGGGCACTGGGGGACGACGGTACGCCATCGACCCGGCCGAGCGCCATAGCCCGAAGTGCCCATACCGACGCCACCCGGGCCGCGAGGACCCGGGTGGCGTCGAGGACGTGCGAAAACCCGACTGCTGGAGGGGTCGGGGCTACATCTCCACGTGGCCGGCCACGTAGTCGTTCAGCTGGTACACCGGTGCGGCGTGGCACCACATGCACTCGTGGGCCCGGGGCTCGGGCGGCGGCAGGTCGACACCCGAGAAGAACTGCTTGCTGCACGACTTGCACTTGAGAAACAGCGGCGTTGCCATGGTGATCTCGCCTTCCGTGTCCGTTGGGTCCTACGCGCCCGAGCCGGAGCCGGGGCCGGTCCAGTAGCGCCGGCGGAGGTCGTCCAGCTTCTCGGCGCTGATGCTGCGCACCGTGCCGACCCGGGCCGCCCGCTGGGCCCGGTACTCCTGCTCGGCCTCGAACTCCTCCAGGTCGATCGGGTCGGGCTCCGAAGGGATCGGCTGCTTGCGCAGGTCGGCGAGGAGGAGCCGGAGCATGCTCGGACTGCCGTCGGTCGCCGGCCCGGGGCTCGGCCGGCGACCCCGCCGCCCGCGCCCGGAGTCCTGCATCTGCATCTCGTCGCTGGCCATCGCCCCTGCTCCTGTTCGTCGAAAGGTCCCGGGACCGGGTGCCCGGTTCCGAGCGGCTCGCTCGGATCCTCCGCGACACAGAGCGGCGGTGCAATAACTGATTTCTGCATCTAGATGTGCAGACTGCGCCGCCCGCCCCGGCAGGCCCGGCGGCGGGTGGTCACGCCTCCCGCGCGCAGGTGCAGTTGTCGGTGGGAAGAGAGCATCCTTCGCAGCTCAGGCGACCCTCGTGCCCGCCGGTGCGAACCGGCCGGTTGCACTTGTGGCACACCCCGACGACCTTGCCCGTCTCCACGCTCATGTCAGCTCCTTGTCCCGCGCTCTCGCCCGCGGCGCGCTCCGGAATGAAAGCACATCGGCCGGGCGCGCGCCGCTTCTGTCGAACTACTGCTGCGGCTACATCGGCGTGTCAGACCGATCCTCC
>JBQTJJ010000067.1:0-1517 GCA_052387235.1 Actinomycetota bacterium | reverse complement strand
GCCCTGCGCATCTACGCGGCCCGCAACGCCTACCGGGTGGCCAGGCCCAAGGACCTGGTCGCGGCGGCCGAGGCCGTGTTCCCGGGAGCGGCCGGGACGCTGGCCCGCTACGGCGTCCGGCTCTGAGCGCCCGGGCGCCCGGACAGGCCGGGTCGCCGGGAGGCCCGATCGAAGAGGGAGGGACGGGCCAATGGCCCCTCCCTCCCTCTCGGTCCGATGCGAGCTACTTGCCCCGGCCGCCCTTGGGGGGCTCGTTCACGTCGCTCGGCTTCCCGAAGCCGCAGTCCTTGTCGGGGGTGCTGTCCTCTCCCTCGGGCGAGGGGGCGGGGCACCTGCCCTCGTCGACCACGGGAGGTTGGCAGTCCGGATCGTTCAGGTCGACAGCGCCGTCACCATCGTTGTCCAGGCCGTCACTGCAGGTCTCGTCGCCCGGAGGCCCCTCCGTGCCGGGAGGCTGCGCGCAGGGTTCGCCGTGGATGTCGGCGACGGCCTCGGCCACGACGATGTCGGGCACGGCCCCGGTGAGCAGCCCATCCTGGTCCACGTCGAGGAAGAGGGCCCGCTGGGTGAGCACACCGCCCGAGTTGGTCTGGTAGTCGAGGTGGAGCGCCCCGACCCCGGGGATGGTGAGCTCGGGGGTGTCGTCCGCCATCGTCGGTGCTGCGACCTCGAGGCCGTTGACCCGCACCTCGACGATCTCCGAGGATCCGGAGAGCGAGGGGCTGGGGCAGGCGCCGGTTCCAGCCCGCGACGAGAGCGCCGTGGCCGTGATCGTGGTCCCGGCCAGGGGCGTCAGGACGACCTGGGCGACGCTCGCCTCCGCGGTGTGGGCGTCGCCGTCCGTGCGGGCGGTGAGCACCTCGAGCGAGCCCAGCGAACCCGGCAGGGTGACGGCGGTGGGCCCCAGCAGCCCTGCGCCGTCATCGGCGCAGGCTCCCCCTTCCTCGTTCGCCGTGAACGGCTCGATGTTGAGGCCGGAGATGCTGGACCCGGCCGTGCGGACGGCTGAGGCCCGGCAGGTGAATCCGTCGGTCGGGGCCGGCTCGGCGGCCCGTGCGGGCCCCACCAGCGCTGCTGCCCCGAGCAGGAACAATGCCACCGCGGCGGCCGAACCGGCGCGCCGATGCCGTGTCTTCATTCGCTCCCCCTCACTCCGGTCATTCACGGCCCTCGGAGAGCCCGGGACCGTCGCCATCGGGCAGATGCCCACCGCCTCGATACCCATATACCGGGGATCTAACGCCCATGAGGTCGCAAAATGACGTGCTTCCGAGTCCGAAAATAGGAGAAAAGCGGGTTCAGCGACTTCTCATCGAGCCGGGAGCGCGGCACACCGGTGCTCGGCACCTTTAGGGCCTGAGCAGGTAGTTGACTCGCAGTCCCCTTAGCCTTGAGCAGCGATGACGGCGCTCGAGCGCTTCTCCCCCATCACCCGGGCCTGGTTCGGCGCCACCTTCGAGGCTCCCACCGCGGCCCAGGAGCAGGGCTGGGAGGCCATCAGCCGGGGGCGGTCCACC
>JBQTJJ010000066.1:0-20408 GCA_052387235.1 Actinomycetota bacterium | reverse complement strand
CGCTCGGGCGCCGGCCCAGGTGGGCCACGGTGGCCACGTCCACCCCCTTGGTCACCACCGCGGCCAAGAAGGCGTCGCCGCTTTCGATCATGGCCCGCACCACCGAGACCGCGACGGGGCCCAGCCCCGCGATCTCGCACACCTCGCCCTCGATGGGCCAGCCCCGGACGAGCGCGTCCCAGTCGATGCGCACCAGCACCTTCATCGCCCGCGGCACCCGCCGGCGCCGCCACGCCCGGTTCGGGGCGGTGGGGGTGTCCCCGGGCGGTCCGCCGCCCGGGCGCTGTACACGCTGGTGCCCGAGCGCCGGGCCAGCTGGTGGGCCGGGCTGCGGTCCCCCTCCTTGCGCCACAGCTCGGTCTCGGCCACCCGGGCCGCGGCCATGGCCTTGACGCCGGCCAGCATGTGCTCGGCCACCGCCGCGACGGCCACGATGCGCTGGGCGTCGGCCGCCGACACCAGGGCCGGGTCGAAGGCGCCGGCGTAGGCCCCTACCGCCTCCCGGATCGTCTCCATGGTCCAACCACCGAACATGCGTTCGAGTATAGGGAGGGGGTGTGACACGGCGGCGAGGATGATGGAGCCTCCTCGGTCGTCGGTCTGGTCGGAAACTCGCCGAAGCCCTTGCCACACCCGGACCCGAGGGCTAGGATGACCGAACAGACGTTCGACCCTGATCACGACCACTCCAATCCGCCTCGACATGTGGGAGGAACCCAATGGCCAAGCCGATCCCCGATGGCTACCCGCAGCTGTCGCCCTACCTCTGCATCGAGGGCGCCGCCGCCGCCATCGACTTCTATACCGAGGTCCTGGGCGCCAAGGAACGGGTGCGCATGCCGGCGCCGGGCGGCAAGGTCGGGCACGCCGAGCTGCAGCTGGGCGACTCGGTGGTCATGCTCTCCGACGAGTTCCCCGACATGGGCAACCAGAGCCCGAGGACGGTGGGCGGCACGCCGGTCGTCCTGAGCGTCTACGTGGACGACGTGGACGACGTGTTCGACCGGGCCGTGAAGGCCGGGGCCACCGTGGTGAGCCCCGTCACCACCCAGTTCTACGGCGACCGGTCGGGCCTGTTCGAGGACCCGTTCGGCCACAGGTGGTCGGTCGCCACCCACGTCGAGGACGTGGCGCCGGACGAGATGGCCCGGCGCGCCGCGGAGGCCATGGGCGGCGGCGGTTCCTGACCGGCCGGCGCCGCCGGCGGGGCGCGGCGCTCCTGTAGCGAACCGGTCGCTCTCCGCTCGCCTCCACCGCACAGAGCGGGGCGCGGCGCTCCTGCGGCGAACCGGTTGCTCTCCGCTTCGTCTCCACCGCACAGAGCGCGGCCTGGCGCGGGTGCACCGGCCCCCATCGTGGCGGTGCTTCAATCGCGGGCGTGCCCAGACGATCCACCTCCCGGCCGAGCGCGGCCACTCGAGCCCTTCTCGCCGCCCTCGCCCTCGCCCTCGGGTCCGCAGGGGCGGCGCCGGCCGGTGGCGCCGTGGCCGCCATCCAGCCCGACAACCGCCCCCTGCCCCTCGCCGGGGTGGAGAACGGGTACGTGCCGGCCGACCGGCTCATCACCGCCACCACCGGCTGCCGGGTGGCGCGGGAGGCGGGACCGAGCCTGGCCCTGCTCTACCGGCTGGCCTCGGCGTCCAACGTCCGGCTCGGCGCCCGGGACTGCTACCGGCCTCTCAGCGGCCAGGTCGCGGTGGCGTCGTCGTGGACGGCGGCCGGGAACAGCGCCTGCGCCGCCGCCCCCACCACCTACCCCGACGGGCGGCCCAAGGGCACGTCCATGCACGGCTGGGGGAAGGCCGTCGACGTGTCGGAGCCCGGAAGGACGGTCACGTTCACGTCCCCCGGCTACCGCTTCCTCAAGGCCCGGGCCGGCACCCTGGGCTGGAACCACCCCGGGTGGGCCGAGCCCGGCGGGAGCGCCTGCCCCGAGCCGTGGCACTGGGAGTGGGTGGGCGACGGCGGCACCCTGGGCGGCGACCCCGTGCGGGCCGACACGGTGGCGCTGCTGCCGGCGGCCGACGACCGGGGGTACGCCGCCGTCACCGGGCTGGGCGCGGTGCGGCCCCGGGGCAGCGCCAGGACGTTCGGGGCGGCCGACGCCGTCGCGTTGAGCTGGGTCGTGGTGGGCGCGACGGCCACGCCCGACCGGGGCGGGTACTGGCTGCTGGGCGGGGACGGCGGCATCTTCAACTTCGGGAACGCCGCCTTCTTCGGCAGCACCGGCAACCTCCGCCTCAACTCGCCCGTCGTGGCCATGGCACCCACCCCCGACGGCAGGGGCTACTGGCTCGTGGCCGGCGACGGCGGGGTCTTCAGCTTCGGCACCGCCGCCTTCTACGGCAGCACCGGCAACCTCCGCCTCAACTCACCGGTGGTGGGCATGGCGCCCGCCGCCGACGGTAAGGGCTACTGGCTGGTGGCCGCCGACGGCGGCATCTTCGCCTTCGGCAGCGCGGTGTTCCGCGGCAGCACGGGCGCCATCCGGCTGGCCGAGCCGATCATGGCCATGGCGCCGGCGCCAGGCGGCAGGGGCTACTGGCTGGTCGCCGCCGACGGCGGCGTCTTCGCCTTCGGTGAGGCTCCCTTCCTGGGGGCGGCGGTCGACCGTGCCACCGCCTCGCCCGTGGTGGGGCTCACCCGCACCGCCAAGGGAGACGGGTACTGGATCGTCGCCGCCGACGGGACGGTGGTGGCCAGGGGCGCCGCCGCCCACTTCGGCGCCGGTTGACAGAGGTGCGCGGCCGGGGGGTCCTGCTCCCGCTGGGCGTCCTGCTCGTGGTCGGTGGGCTGGGCCTCATGGGCGACTGGTACGCCCAGAACCGGGAGATGGACCGGCTCCTCCGGAACATCGAGGAGGCCGAGCGCACCATCAACCGCTTCCTCCCCGACACGCAGGCGATCTTCGCCGACTACACCGGCCGGGGCCCCATCCCGGACGAGGAGCGGGCCACCCTCTTCGTGCGGCTCTCGCAGGCGGCACGAGCCTCGTCGGAGGCGGTGGCGGCCCGCGTCGAGCGGGTGGACGAGATCCGGTTCCTGCCCTGGCACCGGGACCTGGCCCGGGCCCGCGACCGCTACGTCGGCCATGCCGCCGTGTGGCAGGCCTACCTCCGGAGCGTGACCGAGGACTCGGAGGCGAACTACAACGAGCGGTCGCCCGAGATCCTGCGCACCTACCGGGCCGCCCTCGCCGACCTGCGCCGGGCCGTCCCCTCCCGCCCCAGGCGGGACTTCGGCGCCCGCATCGACGAGCTGGAGCCCTGAGGGACCGCGACGACGGACCCCGCACGCGCACGGGCGCGGGGGAGATGCCCGCGTCGACGAGCCGGAACCCTGAGGGACCGCGACCCCGGGCAGCCCGGCGCCGCCGCCCCTCCCGAGCAGGTGGCCGGCTCGCAGGCCCCGACGGTCAGTCGACGACGGCCGGCTCGTCCGCCAGATCGTCGTCGCCGGCCCGGGACAGAGTCACCACCTCGTCGCACAGCCGCTCCAGCTGGGAGTGGTCGTGGGACACGACCAGCACGGTGCGCCGGCCGTGCAGCCCGGCCACGGCGTGCTCCACCCGCGCCGTCGAGGCCGCGTCGAGGGAGCTGGTGGGCTCGTCGAGCAGCAGCATGGTGGGGTCGAGGGCGAGAGCCCGGGCCAGGCAGAGGCGCTGGCGCTGGCCGATGCTGAGGTCGGAGGCGGGGGCGTCGAGGCGGTCGGCCACCTCGTCCCAGAGGCCGGCCTCGATCAGGGCGGCCTCGCACCGGGCCCGCAGCTCGGCCCGGGACGCCCGCACCAGGTGGCGCAGGCCGAAGGCGGCGTTGGCGAGGATCGAGGCCGGGAACACCACCGGGGTCTGGCCCACCAGCACGGCCCGGGCCCGCAGGGCGGGCAGGCCGGCGCCGGCCGCGAGGACGTCGACCCCGAGGACCCGGACCGAGCCCGACACCCGCAGGCCCTCCGGCAGCAGGCCCACGAGGGCGCGCAGCACGGTGGACTTCCCCGAGCCGGACGGGCCCCGCAGGCCGAGGGTGGCGCCGGCCGCCAGGGCGAACGACACCGGCCCCACCAGGCGCCGGGACCCGGCCGCCACCACCAGCTCGTCGACCCGGGCCGCGGTCACGCCATGCTCCGCTGGAGCCGGCGGCGGGCGGGCACGGCGGCGAGGACCAGCACCGCGGCCACCACGATCAGCGCCACGGCCGAGCCCCAGGCCGCCTGCCGGGCCGCAGGCTCGGCCGCGTCCTGGGCCAGGATGAAGATGTGGGTGGGGAGGGCGGCCACCGGGGACTCGCGCACACCGGCCGGGAGGGTGGGCGCGCCCGAGAACACGGTGGCGGTGAAGAGAAGCGGCGCGGTCTCGCCCGCGGCACGGGCCAGGCCCAACAGGAGCCCGGTCACCAGACCGGGAAGGGCGGAGGGGACGAGGACGGATCGCACCACCTGGGCCCGGCGCAGGCCCAGCCCGAGGGCCGCCTCCCGCCGCCCGGGCGGCACGCCGGCCACGGCCGATGCCACCGCGATCACCACCGGGGGGACGGCCACCACGGCCAGCACGACGCTGCCGGCCAGCCAGCTCTTGCCCCATCCCAGCCGGGTGGCGAAGAGCCAGTAGCCGCACAGCCCCAGCAGGATCGAGGGCACGCCGCCGAGGGTGAGGACCAGGGACCGCAGCCACCTGGCCGCACCGGGCCGGGCGTACTCGGCCACCACCAGCCCGAGCCCGAGGCCCACGGGCGCGGCCAGCACGCCGGCGACGGCCACGAGCAGGAGCGTGCCGGCGAGCTGGTCGCGGATCCCGCCCCCGCTGGCGCCCTGGGCCGGGGACCACCAGAAGCCGGGGTCGAAGGCGGTACCGCCCCGGCCGGCCACCACCGCGACCACCGCCCCGACCAGGAGGAGCACGCCGGCCAGCACCGCCCACGCCAGCACCCGGCCGGCCCGGTCCCGCACGGCCCGGCCCGGCGCCGGCCCCCACTGCGCGGCCCGCCGCCGGCGCCACACCCCTCCGGTCCCGCCCACGTCCGCCCGGCGGAGCCGACCGGGCACCGCCCACGCCAGCACCCGGCCGGCCCGGTCCCGCACGGCCTGGCCCCACCCGGCCAGGCCCACGTCCGCCCGGCGGAGCCGACCGGGTGCAGCACACCGGCCACCCACCCCGCCGCCGCCGACGCCGGCCCGGCGCTGCCCGAGCAGGGTGAGGGCCACGACGCCGGCCAGCAGCACCAGCCCGAGGCCGCACAGGGCGGCCCAGTGGGGCCCTGCCGTGCCGGCCAGCACGCTCTCGGGGCCGTTGAGCTTGGTGGTGAGGGTCTGCCCGGGCCGGACCAGGCGGTCGAGCACGTCGCCGGCCGACGAGGGGAAGCGGCCGTCGGCCCGGCCGACCACCAGGAACACGGCGATGGTCTCGCCCAGGGCCCGGGCCAGGGCCAGCAGGGCGGCGGCGCCCATGCCCCGGCGGGCCAGGGGCAGCACCGCCGAGCGGACGACCTCGGTGCGGGTGAGGCCGCAGGCCGCCGCCGCCTCCCGGGTCCCGGCCGGCACGTCGTCCAGGGCGTCGGCCGACACGGCCACGATGGTGGGGAGCACCATCACGGCCAGCACCAGGGCGGCGGCGAGGAGGCTGTCCCCGCCCGGCACGCCGGCCAGCCCGGCGACGAAGGGGCGCAGGTAGGCGATGCCGATGAGGCCGTAGACGATGGAGGGCACCACGGCCAGCAGCTCGGCGCCGGACCGCAGCACCCGCCGCCACCGCCGCGGGGCCAGCTCCACGATGGCGACGGCCGCCGCCCACCCGACCGGCGCCGCCAGCCCCAGGGCCACCACCGAGACGGCCGCCGTCCCCCAGAGCATGGCCGTGGCCCCGAAGCGCCCCCGCACGGGGTCCCAGACCGGGGACGTGAGCAGCTCGGCCCAGTCCAGCGGCCCGGACCGAGCGCCGGTCACGAGGAAGGCGACGACGGCGGCCAGCACCAGACCGGCGGCGCCGGCGGCCAGGCCCGACGCCACCGGCACCCAGCGCAGCCGGGCCGGAGGTCGCCGTCGCGCCCACGGGCCCTGGAGCGCGGGGGCGGTCAGGGCACGGCCATGTCGGCCAGGTCGAGGAACCCGTGCCGGCGCACCAGCTCCTGCCCCTCGGCCGACAGCACGAAGTCGACGAACGTCCTGGCCGCCCCGGTGGGCGGCCCGTCGGTGATCAGGAGCAGCGGGCGGCTCATGGGGTACGAGCCGGCCCGCACCGCCTCGGGCGTGGGGGCCACCCCGTCCACTGCCAGCAGGGCCAGCTCGGGGTGGCCCGTCACGAAGGAGGAAGAGAGCGGTCCCACCGATCCGGCCGTGGAGAGCAGCTTGGTCCGGGTCTCCTCGTTGCCGCCCACGACGGCGAAGTTGTCGGACTGCGGGGGCGCCGGCGCCGTGCCGTCCGGTCCGTAGAGGTACTTGTCGAGCACCTCGCGTGTCCCCCGGCCGGGCTCCTTGTCGTAGACGAAGACCACGAGGTCGGGGCCGCCGAGCTCCTTCCAGTTCCTCACCTGCCCCTCGAACAGGCTCCGGAGCTGGGCCTTGGTGAGGCCGGCGACCCCGCCGTCCGCCACCTCCCGCCGCACCACCACGCCCACCGCGTCCTGCCCGATCTCCGTGACCGTGAAGTCGATGCCCGGGAAGCTGGCCCGGTCGGCGGCGCTCAGGTCCTTGGAGCTCATCGCGATCTCCACCTGGCCTGCGCCGAGCTGGGCGATGCCGCCGGCCGAGCCGCCCTGGCTGTCCACCGTCACCTTCAGCCCCCGGCCCCGGAGGATCTCGGCCGCGTCGGCGGCAACCGGGTTCACGGTGGTGGAGCCGCTCACCCGCAGCGTGCCGACGCCGCCGGCGGCCGAGCCCCCACCGGAGCCGCTGCAGGCCGTCGCCAGCGCGAGGGAGGCGAGGCTCGCCGGCCACCGCCACCACCGTCGCACGCCCATCCGCCGGCCCCTTTCGGATCAATCAGGATTGATCGAGCCGGCGCACTCTGTCAGGAGGGAGGGCGAACGTCAATCCGCCCCGGCGGGCGGGACGCCCAGGCCGGCGAGCAGGGCCCGGACCCGCCGCCCGATCTCGTCCCGCACCGGGCGCACCTCCTCCACCGGCCGGCCGGCGGGGTCGTCGAGGGGCCAGTCCTCGTAGCGCTTGCCGGGGAGGACGGGGCAGGCGTCGCCGCAGCCCATGCTGACCACGACGTCGGCGGCCCCCACGTGCTCGTCCGTCCACCGCCGGGGCTGCTGCCCCGAGATGTCGATGCCGACCTCGGCCATGACCGCCACCACCGCCGGGTGCACGGCGGCGGCCGGCTCCGAGCCGCCCGACAGGCCCACGGCCCGGCCCCCGGCCAGGTGCTCGAACCATCCGAGCGCCATCTGCGAGCGGCCGGCGTTGTGCACGCACAGGAACAGCACCACCGGCCGGTGCTCCGGCCCTCCGCCATCGCTCACGCCCGCACACCCGGACTGGTAGCGGGATCGGTGGCCAGGGGGACGAACTCCGCTACCAGTGCCCCGGAGGGGGGGATCCTCACCCCCATACTTTGTCCCGGAAAGGCGCCGCGGACCGAATCGGGCCGTCACAGCCCGCCGGTAGCCTGACCTCCGTGGACGACCTCCTCGCCGGCCTGAACCCCGTCCAGCGGGAGGCCGTCCTCCACGAGGGGGGTCCGCTGCTGATCGTGGCCGGCGCCGGCTCGGGCAAGACCCGGGTCCTCACCTCGCGCGTCGCCCACCTGGTGCGGCAGCGGGGCGTGTCGCCGTTCGAGATCCTGGCCATCACCTTCACCAACAAGGCCGCCGACGAGATGAAGGCCCGGGTCGGCGCCCTGGTGGGACCGGTGGCGCAGCGCATGTGGGTCTCCACCTTCCACGCCGCCTGCGTGCGGATCCTGCGCCGGGACGGGGGCCGGCTCGGCTACCGGTCGTCCTTCACGATCTACGACGAGGCCGACGCCAACCGCCTCACCGGCTACGTGCTGCGCGACCTCGACATCGACGCCAAGAAGTTCACGCCCCGGGCCGTGCACGGCGCCATCAGCGTGGCCAAGAACGAGCTGCTGGACGCGGCCGCCTACGCGGCCCGGGCCCGCACGATCTACGAGCGGCGCATCGCCGAGGTCTACACGGAGTACCAGCGCCGGCTGCTGGCGGCCAGCGCCATGGACTTCGACGACCTGCTCATGGTCACGGTGGAGCTGCTCCGCAAGGAGCCCGAGGTCCTGGCGCACTACCAGGAGCGGTTCCGGCACATCCTGGTGGACGAGTACCAGGACACCAACCGGGCCCAGAACGAGATGGTGGTGCTGCTGGGCCGGCGCCACCGCAACGTGTGCGTGGTTGGCGACAGCGACCAGTCGGTGTACCGGTGGCGGGGGGCCGACATCCGCAACATCCTCCAGTTCGAGGACGCCTACCCCGACGCCACCACCATCGTGCTGGAGCAGAACTACCGCTCCACCCAGACCATCCTGGACGCCGCCAACGCCGTCATCGCCAACAACGCCATGCGCAAGCCCAAGGCGCTGTGGACCGAGCAGGTCGGGGGCGAGCTCATCACCCGGTACAACGCCGAGGACGAGCACGACGAGGCCCGGTGGGCGGTGGGGGAGATGGTCCGCCTGCACGACCGCCACGACGCCACGTGGGGCGAGATGGCCGTCTTCTACCGCACCAACGCCCAGAGCCGGGTGCTGGAGGAGCAGCTGGTCCAGCGCAACGTCCCCTACAAGGTGGTGGGCGGCACCCGGTTCTTCGACCGGCGGGAGGTCAAGGACCTGCTGGCCTACCTGCGGGCGGTCACCAACCCCACCGACGAGGTGTCGCTCAAGCGCATCGTCAACGTGCCCAAGCGGGGCGTGGGCGAGACCACGGTGGCCCGGCTCGACGCGTGGGCGGCCGGCGCCGGCCTCACCTTCGGCGACGCCCTGGGCCGGGCCGAGGCCGCCGGCGTCACCGGCCGGGCCCTGGGCGGCCTCACCGAGCTGCGGGCCCTGCTGGAGGAGCTCCGGGCCCACGTGGACGCGGGGGCGTCGCCCGAGAAGCTGCTCTCCGAGGTGGTCGACCGCACCGGCTACGGCCACGAGCTGGAGGCCGAGGGCACGGTGGAGTCGGCCGGCCGCCTGGAGAACGTGGCCGAGCTGCTGGGCGTGGCAGCCGAGCACGACACGCTGGACTCGTTCCTCGAGGCCGTCAGCCTGGTGTCGGACGCCGACGAGATCGACGGCGACGAGAGCAGGGTCGTGCTCATGACGCTGCACACGGCCAAGGGACTGGAGTTCCCGGCCGTGTGGCTGATCGGGCTGGAGGAGGGCGTCTTCCCCCACGTGCGCTCCCTGGGAGAGCCCGACGAGCTCGAGGAGGAGCGCCGGCTCTGCTACGTCGGCATCACCCGGGCCCGCCAGCGGCTGTACCTGAGCTCGGCGTGGTGCCGGACCCTGTGGGGCTCCACCCAGTACAACCCGCCCAGCCGGTTCCTGGACGAGATCCCCGAGCAGCTCACCGAGGCCGTGGCCGGGAGCCGGCGCCGGTCCCCTGGGGCGGGGGGAGGGGCCACCCACCGCCGCGAGGTGGTGGAGGCGGCGATGCGGGGGCGGGTGGCCAGCCCGGCCAGGACCACCGGGGCCGAGGGGCTGTCCCTGCGGGTCGGCGAGGACGTCGTGCACGGCAAGTGGGGCGAGGGCGTGGTGCTGGAGGTCATCGGATCGGGCGACAAGGCCGAGGCCGTGGTCCGCTTCCCCGGGCTGGGCGAGAAGCGCCTGCTGCTGGCCTGGACGCCCCTGAAACGGGCCGGTACTTGACCTGTCCGTAGGGGCCGGGTTCTACGGTGTTCTGCATCTAGAGTCGCCAGGACTACAGTGGTTGGTCGAAGCGCCTCGCCATCCAGCCTTCCGGTCGCACCGGAACGTTCGAGAAGGGCAGAACATCGTGGTCCAGGTACTGCAGGACGACGCCGCGATCAGGCGCTTCGAAGATGAGCTCTCCTCGCCCAGGAAGATCCTCCGGGCCTGCCTGCTGCTCCTGTTGGAGGAGCGGGCGGGTCACGGGTACGACCTCCTGACCCGGCTCGAGCCACTGGGCTTCGAGCGCAGCAACCCGGGCCGGGTCTACCGGGCCCTGCGGTGGCTGGAGAGCGCCGGCTTCGTCCGGCCCTCCTGGGAGACCACCGGCGTGGGGCCGGCCCGCCGGGTCTACGAGCTGTCGCCGTCGGGCCGCCACGCCCTCGAGATCTCGGCCACCACCCTGCGCCGGCAGGCCAAGTCGCTCGACGACAGGCTGGCCCGCTACGTGCTGAGCCGGCTCCGGGTCCTGGCCAACAACAAGCAGGTCTTCGAGTTCACCATCGAGGCCCAGCTGTCCGTGCAGGCCATGGACGAGATGTCGGCCCGCCGGAAGCTCGAGCGGACGTTCGGCCAGCAGCACGCCCTGGACACCGACGTGCGCACCGTGGGCGGGGTCGCCATCCGCTCGGCCAAAGGGGCCTAGCCGCCAGCCCTCAGCCCTCGTCGCCACGGGTCCGCAGGTCCACGCTCACCTGACCGTCGGCCACCGAGCCGGGATAGGTCGTGAGCCCGGCGCCGTCGGGGGGATGGCGCCCGTCCTCGCAGTCCACGAACTCGGCGTCGCCCCGATCCCAGGTCACGGCGCAGGCCGGCTGGCCGGGCAGCCGGGCCTCCACCGCCAGCCACCCCTTGTCCGGGTCCTCGCCGAGGTGCTGGATGTACAGGTTGCGACCCGTCCCCCGGAACAGCGGGTCCTGGAACAGGAACGGGCCCCGTTCGTCCACCTCGCGGGCCAGGCGCTCGGCCCGGCCCACCTGGAACACCCGGTCGCCCAGGTTGGCCTTGTCGGGGTTCTCCGAGGCGTACCGCACCACCGACCACATGACGCCGGCGCCGGCCAGGGCGGCCAGCAGCGTGGCCACGAGGACGAAGGGGCGCTGGCGGCGCGGCACCGGGCGGCGGGGAGGGGGCACCTGCGTAGTATTCCGCCCGTGGGGCGCCCGTACCGAGTCGTGGTGGCGAAGCCCGGGCTCGACGGTCACGACCGGGGCGCCAAGGTGATCGCCCGGGCCCTGCGCGACGCCGGCTTCGAGGTCATCTACACCGGCCTCCACCAGTCGCCCGAGCAGGTGGTGGAGGCGGTCGTCCAGGAGGACGCCGACGCCCTCGGGCTGTCGCTGCTGTCCGGCGCCCACATGACGCTGGTGCCGAGGATCACGGGGCTGCTGGCCGAGCGGGGGGCAGGCGACGTCCTGGTGGTGTGCGGCGGGATCATCCCCGACGCCGACATCCCCATCCTGAAAGAGGCGGGGGTGTCCGAGGTGTTCACCCCGGGCGCTCCCCTACAGCGGATCGCGAGCTGGCTCCAGGCCACCCTCGACGCCCGCGAGGAGGAGGCGCAGTAGTGGACCTGCTCGAGCACCAGGGGAAGGCGTACTTCGCCCGCTACGGCATCCCCGTGGCCACCGGCGTGGTGGCCACAACCGTGGACGAGGCGGTGGCCGGCGCCGGCCGGGTGGGTTGGCCGGCGGTGGTGAAGGCCCAGGTCCACGTGGGGGGGCGGGGCAAGGCGGGCGGCATCAGGGTCGTCGCCGACGAGGAGGCCGCCCGCGCCGCGGCGTCGGCCATCCTCGGGATGTCGATCGGCGACCACGTGGTGCGGGCCGTGCTGGTGGAGCCGGCCACCGACATCGCCTCCGAGGCCTACGCCTCGTTCACCCTCGACCGCTCGGCCAGGCTCCACCTGGGGATGCTGTCGGCCAGGGGCGGCGTCGACATCGAGCAGGTGGCGGCCGAGGAGCCCGACGCCATCGCCCGCCTGCACGTGGATCCCGTCGACGGCCTCACCGAGGAGGCGTGCGCCGAGTGGGTGGCACGGGCCGGGCTGCCGGAGGGCGCCGCCGGCGGGGTCGCGGCCCTGCTGCTGCGCCTGTACCGGTGCTACGTGGAGGGCGACGCCGACCTGGTGGAGGTGAACCCGCTGGTGCTCACGGCCGGCGGCGAGGTGCTGGCCCTGGACGCCAAGGTGACGCTGGACGACAGCGCCGCCTTCCGCCACCCGGAATGGGACGGGTTCCGGGGGGCGCAGGTGCTCGACGAGCGGGAGCGCCTGGCCCGGGAGAAGGGCCTGCAGTACATCGGGCTGGACGGCTCGGTGGGCATCATCGCCAACGGGGCCGGCCTGGCCATGAGCACCCTCGACGTGGTGCACCAGGTGGGCGGCTCGCCCGCCAACTTCCTCGACATCGGCGGCGGGGCCAGCGCGGCCGTGATGGCCAACGCCCTCGAGGTGATCAACACCGACGAGCACGTGCGGGCCATCTTCGTGAACGTATTCGGGGGCATCACCCGGGGCGAGGAGGTGGCCAACGGCATCGTGGAGGCGCTGGGCCGGGTCGACATCGCCGCCCCGCTCGTCGTCCGCCTGGACGGCACCAACGCGGCGGAGGGCCGGGCCATCCTGGCCCGCCACGCGTCGGAGCGGCTGCTGAGCCGGGCCACCATGCTCGACGCGGCCCGCACCGCGGTGGAGCTGGCGGCCGGCGCCACGCCGGGCGGGGAGGGATAGCGCCATGGCGATCTTCGTGGACGAGACCACCAAGGTGGTCGTGCAGGGCCTCACCGGGAGCCAGGGCCGCTTCTACGGCCTGCGCAACCGGGCGTACGGCACCCAGGTGGTGGCCGGCACCAACCCCAAGAAGGCGGGCACCGACGTCGAGGGCGTGCCGATCTTCGCCACCGTGACCGACGCGGCCGAGGCGACCGGCGCCACCGTGTCGTGCGTGTTCATCCCCGCCCCCGGCGTCCCCGGCGCCGTGCTGGAGGCGGCCGAGGCCGGCATGGAGCTGGTGGTGGTCATCACCGAGGGCGTGCCGGCCCAGGACGAGGCGCTGCTGTTCAACCGGCTGCGGCGGGAGTTCCCGGGCACCCGGCTCCTCGGCCCCAACTGCCCCGGCATCATCACCCCCGGCCGCTGCAACATCGGCATCACCGCCGGCGAGATCGCCCTGGGCGGCGGGCCGGTCGGCATCGTGAGCCGCTCGGGCACGCTCACCTACCAGGCCCTCTACGAGCTGCAGCAGGCAGGGATCGGCGTCACCACCTGCGTCGGCATCGGCGGCGACCCCGTGCCCGGCACCTCGTTCATCGACTGCCTGCGGGCGTTCGAGGCCGACCCCGAGACCCGGGCCGTGCTGCTGATCGGCGAGATCGGCGGCTCGGCCGAGGAGGAGGCCGCCGAGTTCGCGGGCGCCGAGATGGCCAAGCCGCTGGTGGCCTACGTGGCCGGCCTCACCGCCCCGCCCGGGCGGCGCATGGGCCACGCCGGCGCCATCGTCTCGGGGTCCAAGGGCACGGCCAGGGCCAAGATCGACGCCCTGCGGGCCGCCGGCGCCCAGGTGGCGGCCAACCCCACCGAGGCCGGGTTCCTCATGGCCGGGGTGCTGTCCGGGGCCTGACCCCCCGGGGATCCACCACCCCGGCCCTGGCCGCGGCGAACATGGTGCACCCGTCCTCGCGGAGGTGACCATGGCGGCCGACCCCAAGTCCAGGTGCCCGTGCGGCAGCGGGCGCACGTCGAAGCGATGCTGCGGCCGGGCCGCGGCCATGGCCACCGAGGCGGCCGTGGCCCACCTGGCCGGCCTGGTGGTGCCCAGCATCTGCATGGTGGTGTCGTGCACGCCGGCGGAGCTGGCGGCCCTCTACGACGAGGCCCTCGAGCTGCCGGCCCTGCATCCCTCCCTCCGGCTCCCCCTCCCCCTCGAGGCGCCGGCGGTGGCCGGGCTGGTGCGGGCCGCGGCCGCCGGCGACGCCGGCGGCGTGGACGCCGCCCTCCCCGGCGCCGTCTCCCACCTGGACACGCCCGCCGCCCGCGCCGACCTGGCCCGGGCCGCCACCGCCCTCCGGGACGCCGGCCGGGTCGCCCCCCGCGTGGCGGCCGTCGCCCTGCTCGAGCTCTCCACGCCCAAGCTCAAGCGCCTCCTCACCGCCTCGGTCCGCCAGGCCGCCGCCGCCGCCGGCAGCGACCGCCTCCGCGCCGCCGGCTGACCCCGTTCTGGGCCGGGTCCGAGCGGCGCCCGCCCGGCTCCGGCACACGAGCCGCCCCGGCCGGGCCGCGGGGTTGTCGCCCGCCGCCGGCACACGAGCCGCCCCCGCCGGGCCGCGGGTCGTCGCCCGTCTCCGACGACCTCGCCGGCGGGGGGGCGCGCCGGCGCCGGCCCTGACCGGGCCTAGCCTGGAGGACCGATGATGCGCCTCTCGGTGGCGGTGCTGTTCCTGGTGTCGGTGCTGTCGGCCGCGGTGGTCGACATCCGCCAGGACGACGACCGGGCCGACCGGGTGGCGGCCGGCACCACCACCACCAGCACCACGGCCGCCCCGACCACGACGGCGGCGGCGCCGGCCACGACCACCACGGCCGCCACCACGGCCGCCGCCCCGCCCGCCACCGAGGCGCCCACCACGCTGCCTCCCGCCACCCCGGCCCCCACCGCGGCGCCGGCCGCGCCCCCGCCGGCCGCCGACGCCAAGGTGCTGGTGTCGCCCAGGGGCGTGGTGCTGCCGGTCACGGGCCGGGAGGGGGCGGGCTACCGGGTCACCACGCCGTGCGGGCGGAGCGCGGTGCTGCACGACGGCACGCCGGTGACCGGGGCCACGGTGGTGCTCGACGCCGGCCACGGCGGGGTGGAGCCCGGGGCGGTGGGCCCGGGCGGGCTGGCCGAGAAGGGCCTCAACCTCGAGGTGGTGGAGCACGCCCGCAACGCGCTGGAGAAGGCGGGCGTGCGCACGATCCTCACCCGCACCGCCGACTACCGCATCACGCTGGTCCAGCGGGCCGCGATCGTGAAGGCCCTCGACCCGGAGGCGTTCGTGTCGGTGCACCACAACGCCGAGCCCGACGGCCCGTTCCCGAAGCCCGGGAGCGAGACCTACTACCAGGTCGCCTCGGCCCAGTCCAAGCGCCTGGCCGGCCTGGTGTACGAGGAGGTCGTGAAGGCCCTCGCGGCGTACCCGGTCCCGTGGGTGGCCGACACCGACGCCGGCGCCAAGTACCGCACCAACGTCGACGGCGACGACTACTACGGCATCCTGCGCCGGACCCAGGGCGTGCCGGCGGCGCTGGCCGAGCTGGGCTTCGTGTCCAACCCGCCGGAGGAGGCGCTGTTCACCCGCGCCGACGTGCGCCAGGTGGAGGGCGAGGCCGTGGCCCGGGGCGTCCTGCGCTTCCTCACCACCCGGGACCCGGGCTCCGGCTTCACCGTGCCCTACCCCCGGGAGAGTCCGGCCGGCGGCGGCGGCGGCGCCTCGAACTGCCAGGACCCGGAGCTGTAGCCGGCTCCGGAATCCCCGGGGCCCGCCCCGCCCCGGGCGGTAGCGTGCAGCCGTGGCCATCGGCGTGCTCGCCTCGGGAACGGGGTCCATCCTCGACGCCCTCCTCGACGCCGGCCTCCCCATCGCGGTCGTGGTGGCCGACCGGGACTGCAACGCGCTGCGCATCGCGGCCGGCGCCGGCGCCGCCGCCGAGCTGGTGGCCCGGCCCTCGTTCGGCCCCGGCTTCGACCGCCTCGACTACACCCACCGCCTGATCGACGCCCTGCAGCGCCACGGCGTCGACCTGGTGGTCATGGCCGGCTTCGGCACCGTGCTCGACAAGCCGTTCTTCGAGGCCTTCCCGGGCCGGGTCCTCAACACCCATCCCGCCCTCCTGCCCGCCTTCCCCGGGTGGCACGCGGTGGAGGATGCCCTGGCCGCCGGCGTGAAGGTCACCGGCTGCACCGTCCACGTGGCCACCATCGACGTGGACGCCGGTCCCATCCTGGCCCAGGAGGCGGTGCCGGTCCTGCCCGGCGACACGGCCGAGCGCCTGCACGAGCGCATCAAGACCGTGGAGCGCCGCCTGCTCCCGCAGACCGTGAAGGAGTTCCTGCAACGGTGAGAGCCCTCGTCTCGGTGTACGACAAGACCGGCCTGGAGGCCTTCGCCCGGGGCCTGGCCGGGCTCGGCTTCGAGCTGGTGTCGAGCGGGGGCACCTCCGCCGCCCTGGCCGGCGCCGGCATCCCCCACGCCGGCGTGGGCGACGTCACCGGGTCGCCCGAGATGCTGGGCGGGCGGGTGAAGACCCTGCACCCCCGCATCCACGCCGGCATCCTGGCCGACCGGTCGAAGCCCGAGCACCTGGCCGACCTGGAGGCCTACGGCATCCAGCCCGTCGACCTGGTGGTGTGCAACCTCTACCCGTTCCGGAGCAAGCCGTCGGAGGAGCTGATCGACATCGGGGGCCCCGCCATGGTGCGGGCCGCGGCCAAGAACTGGGCCTTCGCGGGGGTGGTGGTCGACCCTGCCGACTACGGCGAGGTGCTGGACGAGCTGCGCCGGGACGGGGCCCTGGCGGAGGGGACCCGGCGCCGGCTGGCCCGGGCCGCCTTCGCCCACACCGCCGCCTACGACGCCGCCATCGTGGCGTGGTTCGACGAGGGCACCGACGAGGCCCTGCTGCCCCCCACCCTCCACCTGGCCCTGGAGCGCACCGACGAGCGCCTCCGCTACGGGGAGAACCCCCACCAGCGGGCGGCCCGCTACCGGGAGGTGGGCGTCGCCTCGTGGTGGGACGGGGTGGAGCAGCTGGCCGGGCTGGCCCTGTCCTACCTCAACATCTACGACACCGAGGCGGCGTGGCGCCTGGCCCACGACCTCGGCTCGGGGCCGGCGTGCGCCGTCATCAAGCACGCCAACCCGTGCGGCGTGGCCGTGGCCGGCGACCTCACCACCGCCTTCCAGCGGGCTCTGGCCGGCGACGAGCGCTCCGCCTTCGGCGGCATCGTCGCCCTGAACGGCCCCCTCACCGGCGAGGTGGCGGCGGCCATCGCGGCCGGGCCCCAGGCCGACGTCGTCGTGGCCCCCGCCTTCGAACCGGCGGCGGTGGAGCAGCTGGTGGCCCGGCGCAAGGCCACCCGGTTGCTGCGGGCGCCGGCGCCCGGGCCCGAGGCCCGCCAGTACCGCCAGGTGGGCGGCGGCTTCCTCGTGCAGGAGCCCCACCGCTTCGAGACCGACCGGTCCACGTGGCGGGTGGCCACCAGGGTGGCGCCCACCGAGGAGCAGTGGCGGGACGCCGAGCTGGCATGGCGGGTGGGCGGCCACGTGAAGTCCAACTCCATCGTGCTGGTGAAGGACGGCCAGGCCGTGGGCATCGGCGCCGGCCAGCAGAGCCGGGTCGACGCGGCCGAGCTGGCGGCCCGCAAGGCGGCGGGCCGGGCCCGGGGCGGGGCCTGCGCCAGCGACGCCTTCTACCCCTTCCGCGACGGCGTGGACGCGGCGGTGGCGGCCGGCGCGGCGGTGGTGATCCAGCCCGGCGGCAGCCTCCGCGACGACGAGGTCATCGCCGCCGCCGACGAGCACGGGGTGGCCATGGTGCTCACCGGGGAACGGCACTTCCTCCATTGACGGCCCGCCTGCTCGAGGGCGCCCCGGTGGCGGCGGCCGTGCTGGCCGACGTGGCCGACCGGGCCGCCAAGCTGGCCGCCGGCGGCCACCCGCCGGTGCTGGGCACCATCCTGGTGGGCGACGACCCGGCCAGCGCCGGCTACATCCGGATCAAGCAGAAAAAGGCGGCCGAGCTGGGGATGGCGTCGCCCCACGTCCACCTCCCGGCCGACGCCACCCAGGCCGACCTGGAGTCGGCCATCCGGGCGTGGAACGACGACCCCGCCGTCGACGCCATGCTCGTGCAGCACCCCACCCCGCCCCAGATCGACTACGAGTCCGCCCTCTCCCTCCTCGACCCCGACAAGGACGTGGACGGGATGCACCCGCTCAACCTGGGCCGCCTGGCCATGGGCGTGCCCGGCCCGGTGCCCTGCACGCCGGCGGGCATCGAGGCCCTGCTGGCCCACTACGACATCCCGGTGGCCGGGCGGGAGGTGGTCATCCTGGGCCGGGGCATGACGCTCGGGCGCCCCCTGGCCCTGCTGCTCAGCCAGAAGCGGCCCACCGCCAACGCGGCGGTGACCGTCGTGCACACCGGCGTGCCCGACTGGCCCCGCTACACCCGCCGCGCCGCCATCGTGGTGGCGGCGGCCGGCGTGCCCGGCATCCTGCGACCCGAGCACGTGAGCCCCGGCTCGGTGGTGGTCGGCGGCGGGGTGCGATACGAGGGCCGGCGCCTGCTGCCCGACGTGGACGAGTCGGTGGCCGAGGTCGCCGGTGCCATCACCCCCCGCGTGGGCGGGGTGGGCCCCACCACGGTGGCCATGCTGTTCCGCAACGCGGTGGAGGCGGCCGAGCGCGGCGCGGCCCGGGCCGGCTGAGCATGGCCCGCATCACCGACCTGCTGGCGGGAGGGCGCACCTTCTCGTTCGAGTTCTTCCCCCCGAAGACCGACGAGGCCGAGCGCCAGCTGGAGAAGGCGCTCCACGAGCTCGAGCCGCTGCGGCCCTCGTTCGTCTCGGTCACCTACGGCGCCGGCGGCTCCACCCGCGAGCGCACCCGGGACATCGTCCTGCGCATCAACAGGGACACGTCGATGACGGCCATGGCCCACCTCACGTGCGCCGGCCACACCCGGGGCGAGCTGGCCGACATCGTCACCGGCTACCGGGACAACGGCGTGGACAACATCCTCGCCCTGGCCGGGGACCCGCCCGCCACCAACGGCGACGAGCCGGCGCCGGCCGGGGACTTCCGCTTCGCCTCCGAGCTGGTGGACCTGGTGCGGTCGCTCGGCGACTTCTCCGTGGGCGTGGCCGCCCACCCCGAGCTCCACCCCCGCTCGGCCGGCGACCGGGCCGCCGACCGGGACCACCTGGCCGCCAAGCTGCGCCTGGCCGACTTCGGCATCACCCAGTTCTTCTTCCGGGCGCGCGACTACCTGTCCATGATGGAGGACCTGGCCGAGCGGGGCGTCGGCACCCCCGTCATCCCCGGCATCATGCCGGTCACCAACGCCGGCCAGGTCCAGCGCTTCGCCCGGATGGCGGGCGCCGAGTTCCCCCCCGACCTGGCCGCCCGCATCGAGGCGGTGGGCGACCGGCCCGAGGAGGTGCGCCGCGTCGGCGTCGAGGTGGCCACCGACCTGTGCCGGGAGCTGCTGGACGCCGGCGTGCCCGGCCTGCACTTCTACACGCTGAATCGCTCCACGGCGACGCGCGAGATCTACGCCAACCTGGGCCTCGGCCCCGCCGCCTGAGCCACGCTCCCGCAGGGCGGGCGCCGTCGGTAGCATCCGCCGATGGCCGAGAAGATCACCATGGGCACCGACGGCGTCCTGCACGTGCCGGACGAGCCGATCATCCCCTTCATCGAGGGCGACGGCACCGGCGTCGACATCTGGCCCGCCACCCGGCTCGTGCTCGACGCGGCCGCAGCCAGGCACGGCAAGCGCATTGCCTGGCGTGAGGTCCTGGCCGGCGAGAAGGCGTTCAAGGAGACGGGGGAGTGGCTGCCCGACGACACCGTCATCGCCTTCCGCGACTCCCTGATCGGCATCAAGGGCCCGCTCACCACGCCGGTGGGGGGCGGCATCCGCTCCCTCAACGTGGCCCTGCGCCAGATCCTCGACCTGTACGTGTGCCTGCGCCCGGTGCGCTGGTTCGCGGGCGTGCCCTCCCCGGTCAAGCACCCGGAGAAGGTCGACATGGTGATCTTCCGGGAGAACACCGAGGACATCTACGCCGGCCTGGAGGTGGAGGAGGGCACGGCCGAGGCCAAGCGTCTCATCCAGCTGCTGCACGACGAGTTCGGCTGGGACATCCGCCCCGACTCCGGCGTCGGCATCAAGCCCGTCTCCGTCACCTGCTCCAAGCGACTGGTGCGGGCCGCCCTGGAGTACGCCGTGCGCCACAAGCGCAAGAGCGTCACCCTGGTGCACAAGGGGAACATCCAGAAGTTCACCGAGGGGGCCTTCCGCACCTGGGGCTACGAGGTCACCCGGGAGGAGTTCGCCGACGTGGCCGTGAGCTGGGACGACTGCGGCGGCCAGCCGGGCGAGCGCATCCTCGTCAGGGACGCCATCGCCGACATCACCCTGCAGCAGGTGCTCACCCGCCCCGACGACTTCGACGTCATCGCCACCACCAACCTCAACGGCGACTACCTGTCGGATGCGCTGGCGGCCCAGGTCGGCGGGATCGGGATCGCCCCCGGCGCCAACATCAACTACGTCACCGGCCACGGGCTGTTCGAGGCCACCCACGGCACCGCCCCCAAGTACGCCGGCCTGGACAAGGTGAACCCCGGGTCGCTGCTCCTGTCCGGGGTGCTGATGTTCGAGCACCTGGGGTGGGTCGCGGCCGCCGCCGACGTCGTCCGGGCCCTGGAGGCCACCATCGGCGAGGGCATCGTCACCTACGACTTCGCCCGCCTCACCGAGGGGGCCACCGAGGTGCGCTGCTCCGAGTTCGCCGCCGCC
>JBQTJJ010000065.1:0-38402 GCA_052387235.1 Actinomycetota bacterium | reverse complement strand
AATGGTGACTTCGACGACTACTGGCGGTTCCACCTGGACCAAGAACGACGCCGGGTCCACGAAACTCGCTACGCGAACGAGGTCATCCCGCTGGCTGCGTAGTCACTCCTACGGAGCCGCACCCTATCGATTTCGAGACCAGAACGGCGTCTGCCGGCTAGGGGACGGTCCACTCCAGGACGCGGAAGGCGCCGAGGCCGGCGGGGTCGGTGAGGGCGGCCGCCTCCGACACCCGGCTGCGGGCCCGCACCGCGGCGAGACCGCCGCCGGCGGCGGCGGCCTCCCACCGGGCCCTGGCCTCGGCCACCAGGTCGTCGATGCCGTGGGCGGCCAGGAACTCGGCCTGGGAGCGGTCGGCGGCCGGCGCCCGGACCCTGGCCAGCTGGTCCACGGCCACCTCGCAGGTGACGTCCTGGGTGCCGGGCGCCTCCAGGGGGTGGCCGCCCCGGGCGTGGTGGCGGTAGGTGCGGACCCACTCCTGCCAGGGCCGGCGGGCGAGGAACGGCGTTGAGCTGGCGTAGTCAGCCATCACCACCCGGCCGCGCTCCAGCCCGCCCAGGGCGTCGCGGAGCCAGGCCCGTGCCTCCAGCTGGAGGGGGATGCGGGCCCCGGCCGGGGCGCCCGGCGCCAGCCGGCCGGCCTCGGCGGCCAGATCGGGGCGGGCCGGCACCGGGACCTCGACGAGCCGGCTCGGCCCGGCGCCGACACGGACCTCCAGCCAGCCCTCCTCGGACCGCTCCAGCAGGTGGAAGGGGAGGTTGTCGAGCAGCTCGTTGGCCAGCACCACACCCGTGGTGGGCTGGGCCGGCTGCTCGGCCAGCGAGGTCAGGATGGGGCCCTCCGACGGTGGCCGGGCGCCGGCCGCGCCGCCGCCCTCACCGTCGCCCTCGCCGGGCGGGGGCGGGCCGAGGGCCACCGCCGGCGGGTCGAGGGCCAGGTGCTCGGCCTGGCGGGCCCGCGCCGGCTCGGACCGCTCCACCAGCACGTAGCGCAGGGCGGGGGCGCAGCCGCCGGCGGCGGCCACCACGGCGCGGGCCAGGGTGCCCGCCCCGGCCCCGGCCTCGACCACGACGAAGGGGTCGGGCCGGCCCAGCTCCTCCCACCAGCGGTCGAGGGCGCGGGCCACGACGGCACCGAACAGCGGCCCCACCTCGGGGCTGGTGAGGAAGTCCCCACCTCGGCCCGCCTCCCCTGCTCGGCCGGAGAAGAACCCGCCGGCCGGGTCGTAGAGGGCCACCTCCAGGTATTCGGCGAAGCTGAGGGGGCCGGCCCGGCGGATCCGCTCCCGGACCCGCTGCTCCGCACCCGGGGCGGGCGTGGGCTACCCCGCGGTGAGGTGGGCCAGGTCGCCGAGTCGGGCGATGGCCTGCGGGTAGATCCCCACCGCCACCACCATGGCCGCGGTGAGGCCGAGGGCGGCGGCCAGGGGCGCCGGCACCTGGATGGGGCTGCGGTCGTCGTCGGGTGCGGGCCGCATCCACATCTCCCGCGCCACCGAGGCGTAATAGAACAGAGCGATCACCGAGTTCACCCCGGCGATGACAGCCAGGATGACGGCGGTGGTGGTGCCGGCGTCGAGAGCGGCCTGGAAGATGGCCAGCTTGGCGAACCACCCGCCGAGGGGGGGGATGCCGGCCAGGGAGAAGACGAAGATCGTCATCAGCACGGTGAGCCCCGGCGCGTAGGTGAACAGCCCGCCGTAGGTGGAGATCTCCGCCGACCTGGTCTTGCGGGCCACTGCCATCACGATGGCGAAGGCGCCCAGGTTCATGGCCGCATAGATCGCCAGGTAGACGATGGTGGCCGTCTGCGCGGTGCCGGCCGCCTGTGGGCTGTCCCCGGCCACCGCGAACGGCACGAGGATGTAGCCGGCCTGGGCCACCGACGAGTAGGCCAGCATCCGCACCAGGTTGGTCTGGCGCAGGGCCACCAGGTTGCCCACCGTCATGGTGAGGGCGGCCAGGATCCAGAACAGCGGGCCCCACACCTCCTCCCGCCCGAAGAACCCCACGTACACGAGCTGGAGGAGGGCCACGAAGCCGCCCGTCTTGGAAGCCACGGAGAGGAAGGCGGTGACGGGCGTGGGCGCACCCTCGTAGGTGTCGGGCGCCCAGAAGTGGAAGGGCACGGCCGAGACCTTGAAGGCGAAACCCACCACGATGAGGAAGATGCCGAGGGTGACCAGCGGCTCCTCGCCCGCCGAGCCGCCGACCTGGTCGCCGATCTCCCGCAGCAGGGTGGAGCCGGTAGCGCCGAACACCAGCGACATGCCGTAGAGCATCACCGCCGAGGCGAGCACGCCGAGGAGGTAGTACTTGAGGGCCGCCTCGTTGCTCTTCAGGTCCCGCTTGCGCCAGCCGGCCAGCATGTAGGCGGGGATGGACAGCAGCTCGAGGGCCACGAAGATCGTGATGAGGTCGCGGGCCGACGACATCACCACCATGCCGAGCAGGGCGGACAGCAGCAGGAAGGAGTACTCGCCTTCGTAGTACTCGCCCTCCTCGATGTAGCGGGTGGACATGAGCAGGACCACGTAGCCGATGCTGAGGAAGAGGCCCTTGAACAGCAGGGCGAAGTCGTCCACCACGTAGGCCCCGGCGAACATGGAACGGTCGGCGCCGTCCACGCCCAGGGCGATGACGGGGATGAGGCTGATGAGCACGCCCACGCCGGCCAGCTGGGTGACCAGGTACTTGCGGGTCTCGTCGACCACCAGGTCGAGCAGCAGGACGAGGACGAGGACGCCGGTGAGGACGATCTCCGGGGACAGGGCGGCGTAGTCCAGGTCCGGGGCCTTGAAGGCGGTCGCGGCCTGGGCCAGCACCAGCACCTACCCCCCCACCGCGGTGAAGGCGGCCGTCACCGACTGGACCGCCTCGTCGGTGATGCCGAACAGCAGGCGGGGGTACACCCCGAGAGCCACGATCAACAGCAGGAGCGGCGTCCACGCCAGCCACTCCGGGCCGTGGACATCGTGGATGTGGGCCTCGGCGAACTCTTCCTTGGGCGTGCCGAAGGCGGTGCGCTGGTACATCCACAGCAGGTAGCCGGCCGCGAAGACGGTGCCGACCGCGGCCACCACCATGTAGCCCCGGAACAGGGCCTCGGAGAGCTCGGGGGCGGGCTGGTAGGCGGACAGGATGGCCGGGAACTCGCCCCAGAACCCGGCCAGGCCGGGCAGCCCCAGCGAGGCCATGGCGCAGAAGCCGAGGATCCAGCCCAGCTTGGGCGCCTGCACGAGCAGGCCGCCGAGGCGGGACAGCTCACGGGTGTGGAAGCGCTCCTGGATGGAGCCGGCGATGAAGAACAGCATCCCGGTGATGAGGCCGTGGGCCACCATGCCGAACACCGCAGCGTTGACGCCGAAGTCGGTGAGGGTGGCGATGCCCAGCATCACGAAGCCCATGTGGGCCACCGAGGAGAAGGCGATGAGCCGTTTCAGGTCGCGCTGGGCCAGGCAGGCCAGGGCGCCGTAGATGATCCCGATGACGGCCAGGAGCCCGATCCATGGCGCCCACGAGACCGCCGCCTCGGGGAGGATGGGGATGGCGATGCGCACGAAGCCGTAGGTACCGAGCTTCAGCAGGACGGCGGCCAGGATGACCGAGCCCACGGTGGGCGCCTCGGTGTGGGCGTCGGGGAGCCAGGTGTGGAACGGGAACATGGGCACCTTGATGGCGAAGCCCATGAACAGCCCGCCGAAGATCCACAGCTGGGTGTCGTGGTCGATGGCGCTGGCGTTGGCGATCAGCTCGGGGATGTCGAAGGTGTTGCCGGCCTTGAAGAACAGGGCCAGGAACCCGAGGATCATGAGCGCCGACCCGAACAGCGTGAACAGGAAGAACTTGATCGAGGCGTACTGGCGGTTGGGGCCGCCCCACACCCCGATCATGAAGTACATGGGCAGCAGCACCAGCTCGAAGAAGACGAAGAACAAGATCAGGTCCTGCGACACGAAGGTGCCGTTCATGCCCACCTCGAGGATGAGGAGCAGCATGAGGAAGGCCTTGGGGTTGTGCGGCTCGGGGAAGTGGTCCCAGGAGTAGACGACGCACAGGACGCTGATGAACATCGACAGCACGAGCAGCGGCAGTGAGATGCCATCGATACCCATGTGGTAGCGGCTGTTGATGGCGTCGATCCATTGGTTGTCGACCTCGAACTGGAGGGCCTTCCCGGCCCCGTAGTCGAAGCCGGCCATGATGGCCACGCCCACGCCCATGGTGGCCAGGGTGGTGAGGAGGGTCACCGTCTTGATGAGGTTCTCCTGGGCGCGCGGGATGAAGCCCAAGGCCACGATCCCCACGGCCGGGAGGAACACCGCCAGCGAGAGGGCCCACGAGTCGAACCAGTCCAAGGGAGTCTCCTAGGCGAAGAGGACGAGGGCGCCGCCCATGACCACCACGGCGCCGAAGAGGAAGGCGGCGTACTGCTGCACGCGGCCGGTTTGCAGGACACTGAGGACGCTGCCGCCCTCCTCGGCGGTGAGGCCGGTGCCGTTGACGACGCCGTCCACCACCTTCTGGTCCACGACGTCATAGGTGAACCGGGCCACCGCCCGTGAGGAGATCCCGACCGCGTTCACCACGCCGTCGATCACCCGCTGGTTGACCCAGTACGCACCGCGAGCCACCGGGCCCTTGAGGCCGCCCACGATCATGTCGGTGTACAGGAGGTCCAGCCAGTACTTGTTCTCCAGGATGCGGTAGCCGGTGAGGGCGGCGCCGCTGCGCTGGGTGAGCCGGTGTGGCCCCAGGTTGCGGGCGTAGTAGGCCCAACCGGCGGCGATGCCGGCCGCGCCCATCATCGTGCCGATGACGGCCAGGCTCCACGAGAAGCCGTGGTGCTCCACCCCAGCCAGCTGGAACGTGGCGTTCTCGGTCCACTCCGAGAACAGCAAGACGCCCGGCATGTTGACGAAACCGGCCACGATCGAGAACCCGGCCAGCACGATGAGGGGCACAGTGATGGCCGGGGGCGACTCGTGGGGGTGCCCGTGGCCCCGGTACTCGCCGAAGAAGGTGAGGTACACGCAGCGGGTCATGTAGGCGGCCGTCAGGAAGGCGCCGATCAGCCCCACGACCAGGAAGAGCTCGTAGCCGTGGGAGGCACCCAGCAGGATCTCGTCCTTGGACCAGAAGCCGGCCAGAGGCGGGATGCCGGCCAGGGCCACGCTGCCGACCATGAAGGTCTTGAACGTGATGGGCATGTGCTCCTTCAGGCCGCCCATGTCCTTCTTCATGTCGAAGCTGTGCACGGCATGGCTGACCGAGCCCGACGCCAGGAAGAGCAGGCCCTTGAAGAAGGCGTGGGTGAAGAGGTGGAACAGCCCGGCCGTCCAGGCCCCCACGCCCAGGGCCATCACCATGTACCCCAGCTGGCTGACGGTGGAGTAGGCCAGCACCTTCTTGATGTCGCTCTGGACGAAGGCGAGGGCCGCCGCGATCAGCACGGTGATTCCGCCGAAGAGGGCCACCGGGTTGATCCCGCCGCCGCCGATGTCGAGGCCCTCCCAGAACACGCCGTAGAGGCGGGCGACCAGGTAGACGCCGGCCACCACCATGGTGGCGGCGTGGATCAGGGCCGATACCGGGGTGGGCCCGGCCATGGCGTCGGGCAGCCAGGTGTGGAGGGGGAACTGGGCGCTCTTGCCGATGACGGCACACAGCAGAGCGGCGGCCGCCACGGTGAGCACCGTGCTGCTGATGGTGCCGTCCAGGGCGGCGTTGTTGATGGCGGCGATGTCGAAGGTGCTGCCGGCCGCGAAGAACAGGATGGAGATGCCGACCAGGAGCCCGATGTCACCGGTGCGGGTGGTGAAGAAGGCCTTGAGGGCGGCGTCGGAGTTGTTTTTCTCCTCCCACCAGTGCCCGATCAGCATGAACGAGCAGAGGCCCATCATCTCCCAGCCGAACAGGAGCTGGAGGGTGTTGCCGGCCGTGACCATGACGAGCATGCCGGCCGTGAACAGGCTGAGGGCGGCGAAGAAGTGGGTGTAGCGCCGGTCGTCGTGCATGTAGTTGGTGGAGAACACGTGCACCAGGAACGAGATCAGGCTGACCACGAAGACGAGGATCACGGCCATGCCGTCCATGTAGGTGCCGGCCTTGATCTGGATCCCGCCGCTCTCGAACCACACCACCTGGCGCGTGACCGGGGCGCGGATGGGCTCGGCGTGGTGCTCCTCCTCGCCCGCGGCCCCGGCCTCGCCGGCGTGGTCGTCCTCGGCGGCGGCTGCGCCCTCCCCGGCGTGGTCGTCCTCGGCGGCGGCCGATTCCTCGCCGGCGTGGTCGTCCACCTCGGCGGCGGCCGAGTCCTCGCCGGAGTGGTCGTCCTCGGCGGCAGCCGGCGCATCCTCGGCGTGTGCCCCACCGCCGGCCCCGGCCCCGGCCGCGTGCTCGCCGGCGGGCGGGACCTCGTAGTCGGCGGGGCGGTCGACCCACTGGAGCAGCGCCACCGTGGAGAGCACGAAGGCGGCTCCCACCGCCGCCACCCCGATCTCGTGGCCCTTCTTGGGCAGGCGCCGGCCGAAGAACAGGATGAGGAAGAACGACAGGATGGGAAGGGCGGGGATGACCCACGCGTTGCGGAGCATCTCAGCCCTTCATGAGGTCGACCTCGGAGAGGTCGATCGACTGCTTGTTCCGGTAGATGAGCAGGACGATGGCGAGACCCACGCCGACCTCGGCGGCGGCGATGGCGATGACGAACAGGGCGAACACCTGGCCCACCACCGTCTCGTGGAAGGCGCCGAAGGCGATGAGGTTGACGTTGACGGCGTTGAGGATCAGCTCCACCGACATGAGCACGAGCACGCCGTTCTTGCGGGCCAGCACGCCGTACACCCCCACGCAGAACAGGAAGGCGGCGAGGAAGAGGAACTGGTTGAGGTACACCGTCAGTCCCTCCTGGCGATGACGACGGCGCCGATGAGGGCGGCGAGGAGCAGGATCGAGACGACCTCGAACGGGATCACGTAGTCCTGGAAGATGGACGTCCCCACGTCGATGGTGCGGTGGAGGGCGGGGTCGGACGGGAGCTTGGCCGAGCCGTAGGCGTCGTCGAGGACCGCGCCCAGCACCCCCAGCAGGAACAGGGCGACCACGAGGGCCAGCCCCCGCTGGTCGTTGTCGAGATCGGACGTCTGGCCGATGGGCGCGCGGGTGAGCATGATGCCGAACAGGAACAGCACCACGATGGCGCCGATGTAGACGAGCACCTGGACCACGGCCGTGAACTCGGCCGCCAGCAGGATGTAGAGGGCGGCCACCCCGGCCAGCACCACCACCAGGTAGAGGGCGGCGTGGACGATGTTCTTGGCGGTCACCACGCGGATGGACGCGATGCCCATGGCCGCCGCGATCGCTCCGAAGATGACGTTCTGGGCGACCATCGGCTATTTCTTCGCGCCCTTCTTGACCTCGGCGCCGGCCTCGAGGGGCGGCGGCTCGGGGACGGTCTCCATCCACTCCCCGAGCTTCGTCTTGTCGTGCAGCAGGTCGGCGATCCTCACCTCGGAGTACTCGTACTCGGGGCTCCAGAACAAGGCGTCGAAGGGGCAGACCTCCACGCAGATCCCGCAGTACATGCACAGCCCGTAGTCGATGTCGAAGCGGTCCAGCTTCTGGACGGTGCGGGGCTTGCCGCCCTCGCGGCGGGGCGGCGCCTTGTCCTTGTAGCCCTCGATGTAGATGCACCAGTCCGGGCACTGCCGGGCGCAGAGCATGCACACCGTGCAGTTCTCCTCCTTCAGGGCGATCACGCCCCTGGCCCGGGTGGGCGGCGCCTCCTTGACGTGCGGGTACTGCACGGTGACGGCCGGCTTCAGCATCGTCTTGAAGGTGACGCCGAGTCCCTTCAGGAGGCCGGGAAGCTGGGCCATGCCTACAACACCACCTTCAAGACGCCGGTGGCCAGGATGTTGACCAGCGAGAGGGGGATCAGGTACTTCCAGGCGAAGGCCTGGAGCTGGTCCTCACGGAACCGGGGGTAGCTGAACCGGATCCAGAAGATCAGGAAGGCCACGAACATGATCTTGGCCCCGAGCACCATCGGGCCGAGGATGTCGGCCAGGGTGCCCTCCACGCCCGGCACGTGCCAACCCCCGAGGAACAAGGTGGCGCCGATGGCGGAGAAGGCGAAGGCGGTGCCGAACTCGCCCATGAAGAAGAACAGGAATCGGAAGCCCGTGTACTCGGTCATGTAGCCGGCCACCAGCTCCGACTCGGCCACCGGCATGTCGAACGGCGTCTGGGTCAGCTCGGCCTGGGCCGCGGCGAGGAAGATGAGGAAGCCGACGAGCTGGGTGAGGATGAACGGGTTGCCGATGAGCCCGACGCCGAAGATCTCCCCGTCGGCCTGGGCGTGGACGATCCCCTGCAGGCTCATGGTCTCGGCCTGCACCACCACGCCGACGACGGCCAGCACGAGGGGCAGCTCGTAGGCGATCAGCTGGCCGGCGGCCCGGAGGGCCCCGATGAGCGAGTACTTGTTGGCCGAGGACCACCCCGCCATCAAGATCCCGAGGACCGACAGCGACGAGACGGCCAGAGCGAAGAAGATGCCCGTGTCCAGGTCCTCGACGATGAGACGGGGGCCGGCGGGGATCACGATGTAGAGCAGGAAGGTGGACAGCAGCACCACGATGGGCGCGGCCGCGAACACGAACCGGTCGGCGCGGGCCGGGAAGATGTCCTCCTTCTGCATGAACTTCACGCCGTCGGCCACCAGCTGCAGCACGCCGTGGGGCCCCGCCTCCATGGGCCCGAGCCGGCTCTGCATGTGGCTCATCATCTTCAGCAGGAAGACGTACCCGAGGATGATGGCGCCGGCCGGGATGAGCGAGAGCACCACCCCCACCTTCAGGGCGGTGACCCACCCGTACGTCGTCAGGTCCAACCCCAGCATCATCTGTCGATGTCGCCGAGGATGAAGTAGAGGCTGGCCAGGATGGTGATCACGTCGGGAACGTAGACGCCCCGCAGCAGCCAGGGCGTGATCGACACGTTGTTGAACGAGGGGGTGCGGATCTTGACCCGGAACGGGCCGAGGCCGCCCTTGGAGACCACGTAGTAGCCCATCTCGCCCAGCGGGTTCTCGGTGTGGACCCAGGACTCGCCGGCCGGCACCTTGATGATGCGGGGGACCTTGGCCTGGATGGACCCGGCCGGGAGCCCGTCGAGCAGCTGGTCGACGATCTTGGTGGCCTCTCGGGTCTCCTGGAGGCGGACCCAGTACCGGGCGAAGGAGTCGCCGTCGGGGTGGGTCCAGACCTTCCAGTCGCACTCGCCGTAGGCGAGCGGCGACGGCTCGTCCCGCCGGATGTCCCAGTCGACCCCGCTGGCCCGGATGTTGGCACCCGACAGCCCGTACTCCAGCCCCACCTTGGGCGGGATGACCCCGATGCCACGGGTGCGGGTCTGGAAGATCTCGTTGCCCATGAGGAGGTCTTCGATCTCGTCGCAGAACCCCCGCATCTTCTTCATGGCGCCCTTGCACTCCTCCACCCAGCCCTTCGGCAGGTCCTCCTTGAGGCCGCCGATGCGGTCGTAGTTGGGGTGGAAGCGGCCGCCGGTGGCGGCCTCCATGAGGTTGAGCACGTACTCGCGGTCGCGGAAGGCGAAGAAGATCGGCGTGATGGCGCCCAGCTGGACGCCCATGTCGCCGAGGAAGAGGGTGATGTTGGCGATGCGCGCCATCTCGAAGAAGATCGTGCGGATCCACTGGGCCCGGGGGGGCGCCTCGATCCCCATGAGCTCCTCGGCGGCCAGGATGAACGGCACCTCGTTGGCGAAGTGGCCCAGCCAGTCGATGCGGTTGATGAGGGTGGTGACCTGGGGGTAGGTGCGGACCTCGCACAGCTTCTCGTAGCCGCGGTGCATGTAGCCGGCCACCGGCTCGGCCCACACGACCTGCTCGCCGTCGAGGCGGACCACGATGCGCAGGGTCCCGTGGGTGGCGGGGTGCTGGGGGCCGAGGTTGAGGGTCATGCCCTCGGTCTCGAGCTCGACGTTGACCCGGGCGTCGGCGGCCTGGGCCGCGATGTAGGCCGTCTTCTGCCAGTCGGTGGTGGCGGTCATCAGGCCTCGGCCCCCTCGGCGTCGCCCTCGGCGGCCGCCTCCTCGCCGGGCATGGCCTCGACGTCCACCAGCCCGGGCCAGGGCTTGACCTCCCGGGCCAGCAGGGGGAAGTCCTTGCGCAGCGGGTGACCCTCGAACTCGCCCGGCAGGTACATGTGGCGCAGGCCGGGATGCCCGTCGAACGAGAACCCGTACATCTCCCACGCCTCCCGCTCGTGCCAGTCGGCGCCGCGGTAGACGCCGACCCACGACCCGAGCCTGGGGTCGGCCTCGTCGAGGTCGGCCTTCAGGGTGACCCCCACCTTGGCCGTGGTGGAGAACACCCGGGCCAGGACCTGGAAGCGGGTTTCGCCGCCGGCCACGCCGGTGACCAGGCCGGCCTCGGCCGCCTGGACCAGGGTCCCGTCGGCGCCGCCCTCGTCGCCGTCCTCGAGCGAGGCCCCTCCGTCGGGATCCCAGACCTTCTCCCCGGACAGGTCGGGGTTGACCATCCAGTCGATGCCCGACAGGAAGCAGAAGTAGTCCATGTCCATCGAGTGGCGGAGCACCTCGGCCGCCTTCACCCAGGACCGGCGGTCCAGGCGGACCCAGACGTCGCCGGCCGCGACCTCGGAGGCCACCACGCCGTCGCCCAGGTGGCGGCGCAGGGTGGCCACCAGCTCGGTGCGGACGGGATCGGTCGCCTCGCCGCCGTCGCCGTCCACCCTCTCGCCCGCCGGGGGCGCGCCCTCGTCAGCGGCCGACGACAATCGGCTCTCCCCTCCAGCGGTCGGCCATGTCCTCGTTGTGGATGCGCTGCTGGAGCAGGACGATGCCCTCCAGCAGCGCCTCCGGCCGGGGCGGGCACCCCGGGACGTACACATCGACGGGGATGATCTGGTCCACGCCCTTGGTGACCGAGTAGCTGTCCCAGTAGGGGCCGCCGCAGTTGGCGCACGAACCCATGGAGATCACGTACTTCGGGTCGGGCATCTGCTCGTAGAGGCGGCGGATGGGCGGCGCCATCTTGTCGGTGACCGTGCCCGAGATGACCACCAGGTCGGCCTGGCGGGGGCTGGCCGGGAAGGGGATGACGCCGAGGCGCATCACGTCGTAGCGGGGGGACCCGAAGGCGGCGCCCATCTCGATGGCGCAGCAGGCCAGGCCCCACTGGTACACCCACAGCGAGTACTTGCGGCTCAGGTTGAGCAGGTGGCCCAGCGGCTTGGGGATCAGGCCCCGCTCGATCAGGCCCACCGCAGCACGCCCTTCCGCCAGGCGTAGACCAGGCCGAGCGCGAGGATGACGATGAAGATGAGCATCTCCACCAGCCCGAACACGCCGAACGACTCGAGACCGACGGCCCACGGGAAGATGAACACGGCCTCCACGTCGAACATCACGAACAGCAGGGCGAAGATGTAGTAGCGGATCTGGCTCTGCGACCAGCCCGTGCCGACCGGGTCCACGCCGCTCTCGTAGGCGATGTACTTCTGGTCCTGGGGGCGGGTGGGCCGGAGCAGGCTCCCCATGCCGAGCATGACGCCCACCATGCCCACGGCGGCGGCGCCGAAGACCATGACGCTGAGGTAGCTCCGCAGGAAGCCGGACATCAGGGCGAGCCTACGTGAGCGGGCTCGTTCGCTGCCAAAGGGCAGATCACAGCATCAGGGTCGCCTGGCGGGCGAAGTGGATCATCGGCGACGGGACCAGTCCGAAGGCGACGGTGAAGGCGACGGAGGCGGCGACGGCGAGGGCGGCGGCGGCCGGCACGACCAGGCCCCGGGTGCCCCCGGCTGCCTCGTCGGACCCGGCGCCGGCGTCGGGCGGCGAGTACATGAGCACGGTGATGCGGAGGTAGAAGAAGGCGGCGATGACGGCCGAGAGCATGCCGATCAGGGCCAGGGCGTAGGACCTCGCCTCCACCGCGGCCGAGATCACGTAGAACTTGGCGAGGAAGCCGGTGGTGAACGGGACGCCGGCCTGGGCCAGGAGGAACACGGTGAAGGCCAGGGCCAGGGCCGGCCGGCGCGAGGCCAGGCCCCGGTAGGCCGACAGCTGGTGGTCGGCGTCGCCCCGGCCGCCCATCACCGTGATGATGGCGAAGGAGCCGAGCACCATGAACGTGTAGGCCAGGAGGTAGAAGAGCGACCCGGCGATGCCCTGGTCGCTGGCGGCCTGGAGGCCGATGAGGACGTAGCCGGCGTGGCTCACCGACGAGTAGGCCAGCATCCGCTTGATGTCGGTCTGGACCACGGCCAGCACCGACCCCACCAGCAGGGTGGCCACCGCGAGGGCCCACACCACCGGGCGCCAGTCGGCCCGCAGGGTGTCGAAGGTGGTGAAGAACACCCGGAGGAGGCCGGCGAACCCGGCCGCCTTCGCGGCCGCGGCCATGAACCCCGTGGCCGGCGACGGGGCGCCCTGGTACACGTCGGGCGTCCAGGTGTGGAAGGGCACCACCGCCACCTTGAACCCGAGGCCCACCAGGATCAGGGCCACGCCGGCCAGCAGGACGCCGCCCTCGACGGCCAGGTTGCCGGCCAGGAAGTCCCGCATCCGGCCCAGGTTGGTGGTGCCGGTGGCGCCGTAGACCAGGGCGATGCCGTAGAGGAACAGGGCGGAGGAGAACGCGCCCAGCACGAAGTACTTCATGGCCGCCTCACGCGAGGCCATGCGGCGCACCGCGAACCCGGCCAGCACGTACAGGGCGATGGACAGGATCTCGAGGCCGAGGAAGAGCACGATGAGGTCGTTGGCCGACGCCATGACCACCGCTCCCGACGCCGAGAGCAGCATGAGGACGTAGAACTCCGGCCCGTGGGCGGGCTCGCGGGCCAGATAGGTGCTGGCGAGCAGCGACCCCAGGATCACGGTCACGCTCACCAGGACCATGAAGAACACGGCGAAGCCGTCCACGACCAGGGCGTCGGCCACGATCCGGCGGGGCCCCTCGTCCCGCACGTCGAACCAGAGCCAGAGGGAGGCGGCCATGGACGCGGCGCCGGTGAGCAGGGTGATCGCCGTCCAGAGCCAGGCCGGGCGCCGGCGCAGCACCGACACGGCCAGCAGCAGCACCACGGCGCCGCCGATGAGGATCAGCTCCGGGAGCATGGCCGAGTACTCGACGGCCGGCGTGCGGATGGGGGTGGCCTCGGCCTGGGCCAGGAGACCGGTCACTCGTCGTCCACCCCGTCCTCCGCCGGTCCGCCCGTGCCGGCGGCCACTGCCGGCTGGCGGAAGTCGGTGGTTGCCTCGACCCGCTCCACGATGGCCTCCACCGACGGGTTGATGCGGTCGAGCATGGGCTTGGGGTAGACGCCCAGGAAGACGATGAGCACGACCAGGGGCGCCATGACGGCCTTCTCCCGCATGGTCATGTCCGGAAGGCCGACGTTGTCGCCGGTGGGCGTGCCGTGGAAGACGCGCTGGTAGGCCCAGAGCAGGTACAGGGCGGCCAGGATGACGCCGGCCGTGGCCGCCACCGCCCACCACCGGTGGGTGGCGAAGGTGCCGATCAGGACCAGGAACTCGCCCACGAAGCCGTTGAGGCCGGGCAGCCCCACCGAGGACAGCATCACCACGGTGAACACGGCGGCCAGCACGGGCATGGACTTCTGCAGGCCGTTGAGCTCTGCGATCTGGCGGGTGTGGCGGCGCTCGTAGATCATGCCGACCAGGAGGAACAGGGCGCCGGTGGAGAGGCCGTGGTTCACCATCTGCACCACGCCGCCCGACAGGCCCTGGCTGGTGAGGGCGAAGGTGCCGAGGACGATGAACCCGAGGTGGGCCACCGACGAGTACGCCACCAGCCGTTTCAGGTCGCGCTGGACGGTGGCCACCAGGGCGCCGTAGATGATCCCGATGACGGCCAGGGTGAGCAGCAGGGGGGCCAGGTCGACGGCGGCGCCGGGGAAGAGGGAGACGCCGAAGCGGACGATGCCGTAGGTGCCGAGCTTCAGCAGGACGCCGGCCAGGATCACCGAGCCGGCCGTGGGTGCCTCGGTGTGGGCGTCGGGGAGCCAGGTGTGGACGGGGAAGAGCGGGATCTTCACCGCGAAGGCGGCGGTGAAGGCGAGGAAGATCCACCGGGCGGTGGACTCGGCCAGGGCGCCGCGCTCGGCCAGCTCCCGCACGTCGAACGTGACCGGCAGGCTGCCCTCGGCGCTGAGGAACACCAGCGCCAGCATCCCGACCAGCATGAAGGCCGACCCGAAGAGGGTGTAGAGGAAGAACTTGAGCGAGGCGTAGACCCGGTTCTCGTAGCCCCACCCGCCGATGATGAAGTACATCGGGACGAGGGTGACCTCGAAGAACAGGAAGAACACGAAGAGGTCGAGGGCCAGGAACGACCCGAGGCAGCCCGCCTCGAGCACCAGCATCCAGGCCATGTACGACTTCACGTCGCGGGTGACCTTGGGGCCGGCGAGGGCGATGGGGAACAGGATGCCGGTGAGCAGGACGAGGAACAGCGAGATGCCGTCCACCCCGACGATCCACGACACGCCGAAGTCCTCGATCCAGTTGTGCTCCGACACGAACTGGTAGCCGGCCTCGCCGGCGTCGAAGGCGACGGCGAGGACGACGGTGAGCACCCCGGTGGCCAGCGACCCCAGCAGGGCGACCAGCTTGACGACGTCCGGCCTCGACCTCGGCAGCACCGCCACCGCCGCCGCAGTCACGGCCGGGACCAGCACGATGGCGGTGAGGATGGGGAAGTTCAGGTCGTCGTTCACGCCCTGCCCTCCGCGGCGCCGGCGGAGACGCTCATGCCCCGGTCCTGACCATGACCCAGCCGAGCAGCACGGTGGCGCCGAAGGCCACGCCCAGGGCGTAGTTGCGCACGTAGCCGGTCTGGACCTTGCGCAGGACGCCGCCGCCGCCCCGCACCAGGGCGCCGAGGCCGTTCACGGCGCCGTCGATGACGCGGGCGTCGACCACGTAGGCGGCGAAGGCCGCCAGGGCCCGGCCCGGGGCCTCGATGACGGCCGAGTAGAGGGCGTCGACGCCCCATGCCCGCCTGAGCACGGCCGGCTGGAAGGCATCGATGCGCCGGCCCCGCACGAACACGGAGTAGGCGATGGCGATGCCGGCCGCGCCGGCGGCCACCGCCACCGCCGCCAGCTGGACCTTGAGCCCGGTGCCCGCCTCGGAGTGGTGGGCGGCGTGCTCGAACACCGGGTCCAGCCAGTGCTCCAGCTTGAGGTCGAGGAACGGGATGTTGAGGGCGCCGCCCACCACGGCCAGTCCGGCCAGCACCACCAGGGGGGCGGCCATGGTCCAGGGGGACTCGTGGGGCTCGGAGGAGCGGTGGCCGCCGTGACCCCCGTGGCCGGCGTGGCCGGCGCCGGCGGTCGCTGCCGCGTCGGGCGCCGCCGGCTCCGCCTGGCTGACCTCGGCCGTGCCGGCGGCCGGCGCCGCACGCCACCGCTCGCCGCCGTAGAAGACGAGGAACACCTGGCGGCTCATGTAATAGGCCGTGAGCAGGGCCGTCACGAGGCCGACCGCCCACAGGGCCGGGCTCTTCTCCCACGCCGCCAGGAGGATCTCGTCCTTGGACCAGAACCCGGCGAAGGGAGGCACGCCGGCGATGGCCAGCCACCCCACGATGAACGTGGCCGACGTGATGGGCATCCACTTCCGCAGGGCACCCATGCGCTTCATGTCCTGCTCGTCGTGGAGGCCGTGGATCACCGAGCCGGCGCCCAGGAAGAGGAGGGCCTTGAAGAAGGCGTGGGTGACCATGTGGAAGATGGCGGCCACGTAGGCGCCCGAGCCCACGGCCAGGAACATGTAGCCCAGCTGGGAGATGGTGGAGTAGGCGAGGACGCGCTTGATGTCGTCCTGGGCGCACGCGATGGTGGCGGCGAAGAGGGCCGTGACGGCCCCGACGACGGCGATGGTGGTGGCGACGTCGTCGGTGAGTGCCAGCATCGGAGCCACGCGGGCCATGAGGTAGACGCCGGCCGTGACCATGGTGGCGGCGTGGATGAGGGCCGACACGGGCGTGGGGCCCTCCATGGCGTCGGGGAGCCACACGAACAGCGGCAGCTGGGCCGACTTGCCGCAGGCGCCCACGAACAGCAGCAGGGCGATGGCCGACACCGTGGTGTTGGACGCGTGCTCGGCCCCCTCGATGACGCCGGCGTACTCGAGCGTGCCGAAGGTGGCGAAGCTCAAGAACATGGCGAGCATGAACCCGAAGTCGCCGACCCGGTTCACCACGAAGGCCTTCTTGCCGGCGCTGGCCGCCGACTCCCGCTCGAACCAGAACGAGACCAGGAGGTAGGAGCAGGCGCCCACGCCCTCCCAGCCCACGAACGTGAGCAGCATGCTGTCGCCCAGCACGAGGACCAGCATCGAGAAGACGAAGAGGTTCAGGTAGACGAAGAAGCGGGGGAAGCGCTCGTCGCCGTGCATGTAGCCCACCGAGTACAGGTGGATCAGGAACCCGATGCCGGTGACGAAGAGGGCCATCGTGATCGACAGCGGGTCGAGCAGGATGCTGGCCTCCACCGAGAGCCCGCCGGCCTCGATCCAGGTGAAGAGGTGGTCGGTGACGGCCCGCTCCTCCGCCCCCCTGCCGGCCAGCTGCACGAAGGCGACGAGGGTGCACAGGAACGACCCGCCCACGGCGGCGGTGCCGATCCAGCCCGCGCCGGGATCGCCGGCCCGCTTCCCCATGGCGACCAGCACGCCGAAGCCCACGAGGGGCAGGAGCGGGATGAGGTAGGCGTTCTCGAGCACGGGCGCGCGCCTATCCCCTGAGGAGGTGGAGGTCGTCGGCGGTGGCGCCGGCCCGCCGGCGGAAGATGGCCACGATGATGCCGAGGCCGACCACCACCTCGGCCGCCGCCACCACCAGGACGAAGAAGACCAGGGCCTGGCCGCCGATGTCGTCGAGCATGCGGGCGAAGGTGACGAACGTGAGGTTGACGGCGTTGAGCATCAACTCGACGCACATGAACATGACCAGCACGTTGCGGCGCACCAGCAGGCCCACGGCCCCGATGGTGAACAGGGCGGCGGCCAGCGTGAGGTACCACTCCCCACCGACGCTCACCGGCCGTCCTCCACCGACGTGCCGGACGGGACGGGGGGCTCGACCCGACCGGGTGGGCCATCGTCGGGGCCCGCCTCCAGGGGCCGGCGGACGAGGGTGACGGCGCCCACCACGGCGATGATCAGCAGGACCGACGTGATCTCGAAGGCGAACAGGTAGTCGGTGAAGATGCTCCGGGCCAGCTTCTCCACGTTGGTGCCGGCGCCGCCGGCCGGGCCCGCCTGCGAGGGCGCCCCCGTGGCCCAGTCGGTGCCGCGGGACAGCAGGAGCAGCTCGGCCAGGGCCACCAGGCCGAGGAGGAGGGCCAGCGGGCGCTGTCCCCGGAGCGGTTCGGTGCGGACGTTCTCGGGCCGGTCGACGCCGATCAGCATGATGACGAACAGGAAAAGGACCACGATGGCGCCGGCGTAGACGATCACCTGCACGGCGGCCAGGAAGTGGGCCTCCTGGGCCACGAAGAGCACGGCCACGCCGAACAGGGTGAGGACCAGGGAGAGGGCGGCGTGCACGGGGTTGGACGAGATCACCACGCCGATGGCGCCGGCCAGGACGATCACGGCCGAGGCCGCGAACACGCCGGCGTCGACCTTGGTGGCGGCGGCCAGGAGGAGCTGGCCGGTCATGTTGCGGACCCGCCGTGGTCAGCGGGGGGCCCGGCCTCGAGCGACTGCCCAGCCTCCGGGGGCCGCACGCCGTAGCCCAGCTCGCCCGACCACTGGACCTTGCCCTCGAAGGAGGCGTTGCCGGACGGCGAGGTGGCCCGCACCCAGGCCGAGGTGTTGAGGTCGTCGCCCTCCCGCCAGTCCTCCCACGGCTGGTGCCGGGGCCGCCCGTCGTCGTCGACCAGGAGCTCGTCCTTGGTGTAGATGGCGTCCTTGCGGTCCGTGAACGAGAACTCGAACAGCTTCGACTCGGTGATGGCCTCGGTGGGGCAGGCCTCCACGCACAGGTCGCAGTGGATGCAGCGGAGGAAGTTGATCTCGTAGACGAAGCCGAAGCGCTCCCCCGGCGACACCGGCGCGTCGGGCGGGTTGTCGGCGCCGCGGACGTAGATGCACCGGGCCGGGCACACGCCGGCGCACAGCTCGCAGCCGATGCACTTCTCCATGCCGTCCTCGTAGCGGCCGAGGACGTGGCGGCCGTGGAACCGCTCGGGCTTGGGGCGCTTGCGGTCCGGGTACTCGACGGTGACGCGCTTGTCCCAGAGGGTCTTGAACGTGATCCTGAACCCGTCGAGGAACCCCACTCAGACCACCTCCTCGAGGGTGGCGGCGGCCGCCTCGTCCTCGGACCGCTCCCGGGCCACCTGCAGGGCCCGGAGCAGCAGCAGGGCCAGCAGCAGGCCCCCGAGGAACACGGCGAAGCCGTAGCGCCGGCGCATGAGGGTGCCGGCGAAGCCGGTGGAGGTGGTGGGCGCCTCGATCCGCATGGCCGCCAGGACCAGCAGCCAGAACAGCGAGAACGGGATGAGGCGCTTCCACCCCAGGTCCATGAGCTGGTCGTAGCGCATGCGGGGCAGGGTGGCCCGCAGCCACACATAGGTGAACAGGAAGACCGACATCTTGAGCAGGAACCAGCCCACCGGCACCACCGCGCCGAGGAACCCGCCGTCCGGGGCGGGACCCGCCGGCCCACCCAGGAACAAGGTGACGATGACGGCCGACATCACCACCGTGCTCATGAACTCGGCCAGGAAGAACAGGGCGAAGCGCAGCGACGAGTACTCGGTGTGGAAGCCGCCCACCAGCTCCTGCTCGGCCTCCACCAGGTCGAACGGCGGCCGGTTGAGCTCGGCGGTGGCGGCCACCGCGAAGATGGCGAAGGGCAGGAAGCCGAGGCGGAAGATGTTCCACTCGAAGATGCTGCCGCCGGCCTGCTGGGCCACGATGTCGCTGGTGAGGAGGGAGCCGGTGACCAGGATCACCGACGCCACCGACAGGCCGAGGGCGGCCTCGTAGGAGACCATCTGGGCCGACGCCCGCACGGACCCGAGCAGCGGGTACTTCGAGCCGGACGACCAGCCCGCCAGCATCACGCCGTAGACGGCCACCGACGACACCGCCAGCAGGAACAGGATCCCCACCGGGGGGTCGGCCAGCTGCAGGCGGGTGGTGCGGTCGCCGATGGTGATCTCGCCGCCCACCGGCACCACCGCGAAGGCCAGGAAGGCGGGCACGAGGGACAGGTAGGGAGCCAGCCGGAAGATGCGGCGGTCGGCCTGGTCGGGAAGGAGGTCCTCCTTGAAGAACAGCTTGATGCCGTCGGCCAGCGTCTGGAGGATGCCCCACGGCCCGGCCCGGTTGGGGCCGATGCGGTTCTGCATGTCGGACACGAGCTTGCGCTCGAACCACACCATCAGCAGCACCGACACGAGCAGGACGGTGAAGGCCACCACCGTCTTGACGGCCACGATGAGCAGGACGGCGCCGTCGACGCCGTCGGCGAACAGGGGGTCGGCGGCGAGGATCACCGGGCCGCTCACGGCGTCTCCACCCGGACGTCGGTGACCGGGACGGTGGCGTCGATGAGGTCGCCGGCGCTCACTCCGGTGTCGTCGCCGGCGTTGAAGGCGAGCGACAGCGAGCCCCGGGGCACGCCCGGGTCGGGCAGCACGTCGACCACGAAGCTGGCCTTGTTGCCCCGCACCCGCACCCGGCCACCCTGGCCCATGCCGAGGCGCTGGAGGTCGGAGGGGTTGGCCCGGGCGCACGGCGGCTTCGCCAGCGGCGCCAGCGCCGGCGAGTGCTGGACCAGGGTGCCCTGCCCGTAGAGCGAGCGGCCCGACACCAGGCGCAGCGAGTAGGCGTCGAGAGCCGGCAGCTGCAGGGCACCGGTCTCGGCCGTGTAGGTGAGCAGCGGGGGCCGGGGGCCGGCGCCGGCGCCGGCGGGGGCCTGCTCGGGCGTGGCGTCGACGGCGGTGGCGGGGACGCCATGCGACTCCACCGCGTCGATGCCGGGGTCGGCCGAGGGGTCGATCGGTCCGGGCACGTCCGTGGTGGCGCCGGCCGTGGTGTCGGTGGCCGACTCGGGCGGGGCGCCGGCACCCGCCGCCGGCCCGCCGAGGGGCGGCACCAGCCCGTCACGATGGCGCCCGTCGGCCAGCAGGGCCCGGCTCAGGCCGGCGTGGGAGGGAGCCAGGCGCTCGATCTCGTCCCACGCCTGGTCGAGGCTCTCGAAGCCGAGGTCGGCACCGAGGCGATGGGCCAGCTCGCCCGCGATCATCCAGTCGGGCCATGCCACGCCGTTGGGCACGATCTTCTGGCCGAGGCGGGTGACCCGGCCCTCCAGGTTGGTGGTGGTGCCGGGGCGCTCGGCGAAGGCGGCCGCCGGGAGCACCACGTCGGCGGCGCGGGCCGACTCGCCGAGGAAGGCGTCGACGGCAACCACGAACCCGGCGCCGGCCAGGGCCCGCCGGGCCAGCTGGCGGTCGGGGAAGTCGCTCACGGGGTCGGCCCCCAGGAGCACCAGGGCCTGGATGCGACCCTCGGCCGCCGCGCCCATGACGCCGGCCGAGTCCATGCCCGGGCGCTCGGGCACGGCGGGCCAGGCGCCGGCGAACCAGGCCCGGCCCTCGTCGAGGGACACCCGGCCGGGCAGGATCCCGGGCGCCAGGCCCATGTCGAGGGCGCCGAGGACGTTGGCCCGGCGCAGCGCCGGGAGGAACCTCACGCCCGGCAGGCCGGCCAGCACCCCGGCCGCCGCCACCACCGACTGGGCCGACTCGGCCAGCGACGGCCGGCCCAGGACCACCACCGCGCCCTCGGCCACCAGCTCGGCCGCGGCGTCGATGTCGCCGGCCGCCACGCCGGCGGCGCCGCGCGCCCGCCCGCCGTCGACGAGGGCGGAGGCGAGAGCCGCCGCCTCCCCCGGGCGGTAGACCAGGGTGGCGGCGCAGTACGGCGACATGCCCGTGCGCTGGGGCGTCAGCTCGATGATCTTGAGGCCCCTGTCGACCGCCGCCGCCCGCAGCCGCAGGTACAGGACCGGCAGCTCCTCCTTGAGGTCGGGCGCCAGGAGGACCAGGGCCGGCGCGGCGCAGGCCTCGTCGATGGTGGCCCGGGGCAGCCCGAGCACGACCTCGGCCGGCAGGCCGTCGCCGAGCTGGGCGTCCACGTTGTCGGTGCCGAGCACGCCCTTGGCCAGCTTGGCCCAGGCGTAGGCGTCCTCGTTGGCCAGGCGGGCGCCGCCCAGGACGGCCAGCGCGTCGGGCCCGTGCACCGCCCTGGCCGACTCGAGCCCCTTGGCCGCAACCGCCAGCGCCTCGCCCCACGACGCCTCCACCAGCTCGTCGCCCTTGCGGACGAGGGGCGCGGCGACCCGCTGGTCGCTGTTGACGTACTGGAAGCCGAAGCGGCCGGCGTCGCACAGCCAGCCGTGGTTCACCGGGTCGCTGTCGACCCCGAGGTAGCGGGTGAGGCGGTTGGAGGACGACTGGACCGCGATGCGGCAGCCCACCGAGCACAGCGTGCACGTGCTCTCCACCTGCTCCAGGTCCCAGGGCCGGGCCTTGAAGCGGTAGGGCTTGGCCAGCAGGGCACCCACCGGGCACAGCTGCACGGTGTTGCCGGAGAAGTAGGAGGCGAAGGGCTGGTCGGGGAAGGTGTTGACCTCGATGTGGTCGCCCCGGCCCACGAACTCGATGAGGGGGTCGCCCGCCACCTCGTCGGCGAAGCGGGTGCAGCGGTCGCACTGGATGCACCGCTCCCTGTCGATGAGCACCAGGTCGGACAGGGGGATGGGCTTGGCCCAGTGCCGCTTCTCCTCCACGAACCGGGTCTCGCCCGGGCCGAAGGCCAGCGTCTGGTCCTGGAGCGGGCACTCCCCGCCCTTGTCGCACACCGGGCAGTCGAGGGGATGGTTGACCAGGAGGAACTCGAGCACGCCGTCCTGGGCCTTCTTCACCTTCTCCGAGGTGGTGACGACCTCCTGGCCGTCGCTCACCGGCACGAAGCACGCCGGCGCCAGGGCGAAGCCGCGGGGCCCCTTCACCTCGACCAGGCACATGCGGCACATGCCGACCGGCCGCATGCGGGGGTGGTAGCAGAAGCGGGGGATGTAGACGCCGTTGCGCTCGGCCGCGGCGATCACCATCTCGCCCGGCGTGGCCTCCATGGCCCGGCCGTCGACGGTGATGGTGACCGTGTCGGGCTTCTGCTCGGTCTGCTCAGCCATACGGGCAGGCGCCCTCTTTGATGTGGGTGAGGAACTCGTCACGGAACATGCGGATGCCGGAGGTGATGGACGACGGGATGGACGGTCCGAGGACGCAGATCGTGGTCTGCTGGGGCGGCCAGGACAATCCGGGGGCGATGTTGTCACACACGTCGAGCAGGAGGTCGAGATCCTCCTCCCGGCCGCCGCCGTCCTCGATGCGCCGCATGATCTTGTCGACCCAGCCGCTGCCCTCGCGACAGGGGGTGCACTGCCCGCACGACTCCCGGTGGAAGAAGCGGGTGATCCGCCACGCGGCCCGGACCATGCACGTGGTGTGGTCCATCACCACCACCGAGCCGGAGCCCAGCATGGAGCCGGCCTTGCCCACCGCGTCCTGGTCCAGGGCCAGGTCGGCCAGGTCCGGGCCGAACCACGGCGACGAGGCGCCGCCCGGGATGAAGGCCTTGAGCTGGTTGCCGTCGCGGATGCCGCCCCCGAGGCGGGGGTCCTCCATGAGGTCGCGGAAGGTGACCTTGGCCATCTCGACCTCGTAGTTGCCGGGCCGGTTGACGTGGCCCGACAGGGAGAAGATGCGGGTGCCGGCCGACCGGCCGATGCCCAGGGCGGCGAAGGCGGCCCCGCCGTGCTCCACTATCCACGGGAGGTTGGACACGGTCTCCACGTTGTTGACGATGGTGGGTTTGCCGTAGAGGCCGATGGCGGCGGGGAAGAACGGGGGCTTGATGCGGGGGAAGCCCCGCTTGCCCTCCAGGCTCTCGATGAGCGCCGTCTCCTCGCCGCAGATGTAGGCGCCGGCGCCGGGATGGACCACCACGTCGACGGAGAACCCGGAGCCGAAGATGTCGGGGCCCACCGCGCCGTACTCGTAGGCCTCGTTGAGCGCGGCCGTCATGCGCTCGAGCCCGAGCGCGAACTCGCCCCGCACGAAGATGAACGCCTGGGCCGCGCCGGTGGCGTAGGCGCAGATCAGCGTGCCCTCGATGATCTGGTGCGGATCGTTCTCGATCAGCATGTGGTCCTTGAACGTGGCCGGCTCGCTCTCGTCGCCGTTGACCACCACGTACGACGGGCGGGGCTTGCCGAGCATCGACCACTTCTTGCCCGCCTCGAAGCCGGCGCCGCCCCGGCCGAGGAGGCTGGAGGTGAGGACCTCGGCCGTGATGTCCTCGGGCTTCATGGCGAGGGCCTTGCGCAGGCCGGCGTACCCGCCGTTGTCGAGGTACGAGGACAGGGTCCACGACCGCGGGATGCCTATGCGGCGAGTGACGATGGGGGCGGCGTCGGTGAGCGGCACGTCAGGTCCCCGGGCTCTGGGGGCGGGATCCGCCGGGCGTGGACGGGAGCTCGGTGCGGGCCTCCTCGGCACTGACGGCGGTGAGGCCGACGGACCGGCGTACCCGGCACAGGGTGCCGTGGGGCGGCACCTCGTCGGCCAGCCGGCCGGCCCGCAGGTCGTCGATCAGCGCGTCGAAGCGCTCGGGCGTGACGTCGCCGAAGAAGCGCCAGTTCACGGTGAGGCACGGTGCGTTGCCGCACAGGGCCAGGCACTCGACCTCCTCCAGCGTGAACGTGTGGTCGGCGGTCGTGCCGCCGGGCCGGGCCCCGAGGCTGCGCTCGGCGTGCTCGAGCAGCTCGTAGCCGCCCGAGAGCAGGCAGGCGATGTTGGTGCACACCGACACCAGGTACTCGCCCACCGGCTCGGTGAAGAGCATGTCGTAGAAGGTCGCGGTGCCGTAGACCTCGGCCGGCGTGAGGTGCAACAGCTCGGCCACGTGGGCGATGCCGTCGGGGGTGAGCCACCCGTCCTGCTCCTGGGCCACGTGCAGGATGGGGATGAGGGCGGAGCGGGCCTCGGGGTAGAGCCCGATCAGCTCCCGGGCCCGCTTCTCGTTGTCCGGGGTGAGCCTGGCCATCAGCGGTCGACGCCTCCCATCACCGGGTCGATCGAGGAGATGACGGCCACCGCGTCGGCCACGAAGCCGCCCCGCAGCATGACCGGCAGCGACTGCAGGTTGGCGAACGAGGGGTCGCGCATGTGGAAGCGGTAGGGCTTGGCCGAGCCGTCGGCCACCAGGTACCCGCCCAGCTCCCCCCGCGGGGACTCGATGGCGACGTAGGTCTCGCCGGCCGGGACCTTGAAACCCTCGGTGAACAGCTTGAAGTGGTGGATGAGGGCCTCCATCGACTCGTCGATGCGGCCGCGCGGCGGCGGCGTGACCTTCTTGTCCTGGACGCGGTAGTCCCCGGCCGGCACCAGGTCGACGATCTGGCGGACGAGCCGGATGGACTCCCGCATCTCGTTCAGCCGCACCGCGTACCGGTCGAAGGCGTCGCCGTAGGTGCCGACCACCACGTCGAAGTCGAGCTGGTCGTAGAACATGTACGGCATGTCCCGGCGCAGGTCCCAGTCGAAGCCGGTGGCCCGCAGGATGGGGCCGGTGACCGACAGCGCCAGCGCCTGCTCGGTGGTGATGACGCCCACGCCCTGGGTGCGCTCCTGGAAGATGGGCTGGCCGGTGAGCAGGTTGTCGTACTCGTCGAGCCGGGGCTCGACGGCCTCGCAGATCGACAGCACCTCCTCCCGCCACCCGTCCGGCAGGTCGGCGGCCACGCCGCCGGGGCGGATGAAGTTGTAGTTCATGCGCAGCCCGGTGGTGCGCTCGAAGAAGGCCAGGACCAGCTCCCGCTCCCGCCAGCCGTACAGCATCATCGAGATGGCGCCCACGTCCATGCCGTTGGTGGCCATGAACAGCAGGTGCGACGAGAGCCGGTTCAGCTCCATCAGCAGCATGCGGATCCACGTGGCCCGCTCCGGCAGCTCCACGCCCAGCAGCTTCTCCACCGCGGCGGAGAAGACCGTCTCGCTGAAGAAGTTGGCGAGGTAGTCCATCCGGGTCACGTTGGTGGAGCCCTGGATGTACATCAGCTCTTCCTGCGTCTTCTCCATGCCCGTGTGGAGGTAGCCCACCACCGGCTTGGACCGCAGCACCGTCTCGCCCTGGAGCTCCAGCATGACCCGCAGCACGCCGTGGGTGCTGGGGTGCTGGGGCCCCATGTTGATGATCATGGTCTCGTCGTCGGTGACCTCGACGTTGGTGTCCTCGGGGTCGAGCGTGACCCCCTCCGGGATGCGCAGCACCGCGCCCTGCTCCCGCAGGAGCTCGAGGTCCTCGGTGGCGCGGCGCGCCACCAGCTCCTGGGTGCCCTCCGACGTCTCCACGATGCGTCTCACCGGGGGCTCACCGCGACGCCGGGGCGGCCTTGAACTGCACCGGCACGCGGCCGGTGGCGTAATCCTTGCGCAGCGGATGACCCTCCCAGTCCTCCGGCATCAAGATGCGCGACAGGTCGGGATGGCCGTCGAACACGATGCCCATGAGGTCGAACGCCTCACGCTCGAAGGCCTCGGTGCCGGGGTGGACCTGGAACAGCGACGCCAGGCGCGGGTCGCCCTGCGGCACCTGGACCCGCACCCGCAGGCGCTCCCGGGCCTCGAGGGACACCAGGTTCACCACCACCTCGAACCGCTCCGGGGCCACGCCGTCCGGCAGCAGCCGGGCCGGGGCCGCCAGGTAGTCCACCGCGCACAGGTCGACGCAGAGCTCGAAGCCGTCGGCCGCCAGCGCCGTCACCACCTCGACGTAGGCCTCCCGCGCCGGGTGCACCACCTTCTGGCCCGCCGACCACGTGACCGGAGCGCCGTGCAGCAGCTCCGGCGGCTCGGGAGCCGCCTGCCCGTCCGCCTCGGGTGCGGGGGCGTCGGTCACCTGGGGGTGGCCACCATGACGTGGCGGTCCCCGCTCCCGCTGGGCAGGACCAGGCCGGCGCCGGCGCCGGCCACCGTGCGGCGACGCATGATCTCCCCGGTGCGGATCTTCTCGTGCAGCGTGAGGATGGCGTGCAGGAGCGTCTCCGGCCCGGGCGGGCACCCCGGCGCGTAGACGTCGACCGGGACCACCTGGTCCACGCCCTGCACGATGGCGTAGTTGTTGAACATGCCGCCCGTGGACGCGCACACGCCCATGGAGATGACCCACTTGGGCTCGACCATCTGGTCGTAGACCTGGCGCAGGACCGGTGCCATCTTCTGCGACACCCGGCCAGCGACGATCATCAGGTCGGCCTGGCGGGGCGAGGCGCGGAACACCTCCATGCCGAACCGGCTGATGTCGAAGTGCGCGGCACCGGTGGCCATCATCTCGATGGCGCAGCAGGCCAGGCCGAAGGTGGCCGGCCACACGCTGTTCCGCCGGGCCCACTTCACCACGTCCTCGATCCTCCCGGTGAGGAAGTTGTGGCTCAGGTCCTCGAGGCCCGGCATCTGCTACGCCGCCTCCCGCTGCCGGCCGATGCGGCGGACGGTGGACTCGGTGGTGCGGCCGGGAACGTCGGTGCGGCGGAGCTTGGCCGGGCCCCAGTCGAGGGCGCCGTTGCTCAGCAGGTACACGAACGACACGAACACGGCGAGGGCGAACAGCACCATCTCCACCAGGCCGAACAGGCCGAGCTGGCCCGAGATGACGGCCCACGGGTAGAGGAACACGATCTCGATGTCGAAGATGATGAAGATCATGGCGATCAGGTAGAAGCGCACGGGGAAGCGCTCGGGGGGCTCGCTCTGGGGCACGATCCCGCACTCGTAGGGCGCCGACTTGGCCGCCGTGGGCTTGCGGGGGCTGAGCACCGCAGAGGCGAGGAACGACCCGCCGGCGAAGAGGGTGGCCAGCACCATCAGCGTCAGGATGGGCAGATAGTCAGCCACGGACCTCGGCGCCTCCAGTCGTCGGACTCCGGCGGCCGAGGCTAGCCGCTGCGACACTCCGGCGCCGGGTCAACGCGCGCCCGTCCCGCGCTTCCGACCCGCAGAACGACACGGAAACCATGTCGTTTTGGTGCCCGGTTCGGCCGCGGGCCGGCGCCCCTACGCCCGGGCCGGCAGGGTGCCGCGGGCCCGCATGATCTCCTTGTCCCGCTCGTGCAGGTTCCAGCAGCACACGCCGAAGATCAGGGCGGACGTCACCGTGACGAGGAAGGGAGGGAAGCGGACGCTCCCGAGGTCCCGGATCATGATCACGGTGGTGATGGGCTGGGCCAGGTCGGGCTGGGGCTTGAAGCCGGGCGGGGACTCCTCGAACAGCGCCGGCTTCACCCGCACCGCCACGTAGTGCGGGCGGTGGCGGAGGGTGAGGAAGTAGTCCTCGCCGCCGAACCTGTAGCCGTCGAGCAGGACGTAGTCCTCGGTCTTGCTGAACGGCGACTCGAAGCGCTCGGCGACGGGGTCGGGCTCGGCCTCGCCACCGCCCTCCTCTCCGTGGCCGCCACCGCTCTCCTCGGCGCTGGAGGGGGCCAGGAGCTTGTCGGCGGTGGCCTGGGCGTCGGCCAGGATCGCGTCGCCCTGGTGCAGCTCCTCCCACTTGCCCTTGGGGAACTCCTCCATCACGTCCAGGAGGGACTGGGAGGTGGGGCCGGTGACCATCTCCAGGGCCTTCCACTCCGCTTCCCGGCCCTTGAGCCCGATGCCGAAGACCATCCAGGTGGCGCCCATGATGACCATCCAGCCCGCCAGCCCGGTGACGGCGAGGGCCAGGCCCATCTTGGCGCCCATGTTGGTGGCCAGGAGGAGGTAGACGCTGCCGGGCAGCAGCACGAGGGCGGTGAGGAAGATGGCGAAGCCGCGGATCTGGGGGTCCCAGGAGATGGCGGCCAGCAGGCCGAGGGCGGCATCCATCACAGGCTCCGCTCGTACTCGACGATGGCCTCGATCTGCTCCTTGGTGAGCATCTTGCCGAAGCCCGGCATGCCGCCTCCCTCGTCGCCACCCACGCCCCTCACCCCGTAGGGCTTGGCGTACTCGGCTCCCTCGGTGATGAACTCGGTGTGCAGGTCCTCGTCGGGGAACTGGCGCACGGTGACCTTGTCCAGGAGGCTGGGCCCGTAGGCGCCGCCGCCCGGGACGCCCGGCTCGCCGATGGACCATCCCTCGGTGTGGCAGCGGGCGCAGAAGCCGTCGAACAGCTTCCTGCCGTCGGTGCCGAACTCCTTGAGCGCCTGCTTCCGCACCTTCTCGGGGTCGAGCTGGATGCTCTTGATGTAGGCGATGAGGTCGGTGATCTGCTGGTCGTTCATGGGGCCGCCGCCCTCGATGCCCCACGCCGGCATGGGCGTGTTGGCCCTGCCGTACACCAGCACGGACTTCAGCTCGTCCTCCGAGTAGCGCAGCAGCACGGTGTCGAGCGGGGGCGCGGCCCACTGCACCTCGCGGGGCGGCGCCTCGGGATCGGTGGGATCGGGCATCACGTACTTGGTGGAGCCTCCCTGGCCCTCGGTGCCGTGGCAGCCGCCGCATCCGAAGTGGCCGACGTTGCCTTCGGGGATGGGCGAGTCGGAGGGCTGGAACAGCACCAGGCCCCGGCCCGCGGCCCGGTGGTCGAAGCCTCGGATGGCGCCCTCCTGGCGGCTGGGCTCGCGGGCCCAGTACAGGGGGAGACCGACGGCCGTGATGACCATGAGGACGAGTCCGCCCAGGAGGGCCTTGTCGAGGCGGGGCCCTTCGAGGCCCTCGTCGTCGAAGTAGGGCCGGCGGTTGGGCGCCAGCTCCATCTCGGCGCCCGGGGGCGGCGTGTCCTCCTTCTTCAGGTGGGTGAGGAGGTACGCGGCCCAGCCCACGACGAGGACGGCGACCGTGAGGATGCCGACCTTCTGCTGGTTGTTGACGGCGAGGATCAGGTTCATGCGCAGTGGGGCCCCTCGGCCTCCTGGCCGGTGGTGTTGGTGCCGATGGGCGGCCCCTGGATGAGCGTGCTGGTGTCGACGCTCAGCACGCCGCCGCTGACCTCGACGCCGAAGCGGTCGAGCCCGCGGGGAGCGGGCCCGGCCTTCTTCTCACCGGCCCGGTTGTACCGCGAGCCGTGACAGGGACACTCGAACCACTGGGCGCTCTTGCAGAACGGCACCCGGCAGCCCAGGTGCACGCACTTCTGGTAGAGGGCCACCACGCCTTCCTTCATCCCGTCGAGGACGGCGCCCTCGTAGGCGCCCTCGGCCTTGCCCACGGCGTCGGCCGGGTAGGGCGCGATCCAGGTACGGGCCTCGGCCAGGTAGAACGGCTCCCGCTTGGAGCGGATGTCGCCCAGGATCTCGTCGAGCTTGCCGACCTTGATCTTGGCCCCGAACCCGCCGGACAGCGTGGGCCACAGGAACCCGATCGACGCCGCGCCGAAGCCGCTGAGCCCGAGGGTGAAGAAGCCCACGATGCTCCGGTTGAAGAACTGGCGCCGGGTCACGCCCAGCGCGTCGGGGTCCATGGGGGCCCGGGGGGCGGGAGGGGCGCCACCGGGGACCATGACGACCGCGCCGCCCCGGCGCTCGAGCACGGCGGCCCGCTCGACCTCCCGGGAGCTGGGCCCGGTGGCTGCCTCGGCCTCCTCCGTGGCCTCGGCCCGGCGCCGGCCGGCCCGGGTGGCGGCGTCGCGGTCGCGCCGGGACGAGGTGGTGAAGACGAAGAGCGCGCCCAACGCCACGATCACCGCGGTGGCGATCAGGACGACGGTGCTACCAGACATGTCGTGCAGCTCCCCTACAGGTCGAAGATGTCGTGGACGCCCTGGCGCCACGGGAGGATGAAGTTGAAGCCCTCGCCCCGGAAGAACGACCCGATGATGACGAGGACGGCCCAGAACATGAGGAAGAGCGTCATCAGGCCGATGGCGAACTTGCGGTCCTCCGGCTTGTTGCTCGGGTTCTTGTCGATGTAGGCGGCCGCGCCCAGGGCGAACAGGCCCATGCCGGGGATGGTGACGCCGGCCACCATCGGGTGGAACATGGTGAGCAGCTCCTGGAGGCCGAGGAAGTACCAGGGCGCCTTGGACGGGTTGGGCGTGCGGTTGGGGTTGGCCATGCCGAGCAGCGGGGCGTTGACGACGGCCGAGAAGACCAGCAGGAAGGCGGTCATGGCCATGGTGGCCACGAACTCGCCGATGAGGAGGTGGGGCCACGTGTGCACCTTGTCGGTGGGCACGGCCTTGACGTCCTGGATGGACCCTGCCTTGACGACCGTGAGCAGGCGCTGGGTGTGGCCGGCCGGTCCGGCGGCCGGCGCCGCCGCCGGGCGGGCCGGGGCGGTGGCGGTGGCGGTGCCACCGCCGGCCGTGCTGCGCTCGAGCAGCGACGTGGGGATCTTGCCGGGGTCGGCGGCGGGCTCGGCCGCGGCGGCGCCGCCCCCGCCGGGGGGTGCGCCGCCTCCGCCGCCCTGGGCGGCGAGGAACTCGCGCCGGTCACGGGACCGCTGGAGCAGGTGCTCCGGGACCTCAGGCATGGACCTCGCCTCCCTTCGATCGCCCGGCGCCCACTACAGCGGCCCCGAGATGCCGCCGTCCTTGCGGACTCGCCAGAAGTGGACGGCCATGAAGATGACGATGACGAACGGCAGCATCAGCACGTGGAGCACGTACCAGCGCAGCAGGGTGTCGGTGCCGATCTCCACCCCGCCCAGCAGCACGAAGCGGACCTGGTTCCCGAACACCGGCGTGTAGCCCATCATGTTCGTCCCCACGGTGACGGCCCACAGCGCCAGCTGGTCCCACGGCAGCAGGTAGCCGGTGAAGGAGAGCAGCAGCGTGAGGGTGAGCAGCATCACGCCGATGACCCAGTTGAACTCCCGCGGGGGCTTGTAGGCGCCGTGGTAGAAGACCCGGGCCATGTGCAGGAACACCGACAGCACCATGAGGTGGGCGGCCCACCGGTGCATGTTCCGCACGAGCAGCCCGAAGGCCACGGTGGTGTGCAGCGTCTGGATGTCGTTCCAGGCGTTGGCGGCGGTGGGCCGGTAGAAGAACATCAAGAAGATGCCCGTGACGGTGAGCATGATGAACAGGAAGAACGACAGCCCGCCCAGGCACAGCGTGTAGCTCACCTTCACGGCGTGGCGCTTCACCTTGACCGGGTGCAGGTGGTACAGCACCGAGTTCATGATCACGTACGAGCGGTTCCTCGGGCTGTCCGTGTAGCCCTTGCGGAAGATCGACCCCGGCCGGAACACCGACGCCCAGAACTGGGAGCCCTGCATCTTCTCCATGCGCTCGCCCAGCTTGCGCGAGAAGTGCCCTTTCAAGGCAATGCGCTTCGCCACCCCGTCTCCTTCTAGAACCGCATGCCGTAGGAATAGCCGTGCTTGTTGTCCCGCTGGTGGGGATCGCCCTCACGGGGCGCCACCCCGGTCTTGCCCATGATGATCACGCCCGTGGGGCAGCGGTCCACGCACAGCCCGCAGCGGGTGCACACGTCCTCGTCCACCACGAACACCACGTGGTCGTCGGGGTCGAGCCCGGGCTGCGAGGTGTTGGGCGCCTCCGTGATCGAGTCGGTGGAGAGCATGTGGATGCACTTCCACGGGCAGATGTCGACGCAGCCCTCGCACATGATGCACTCGGACTGGTCGATGTGGAGGAACTGCTTCGGCTTGACCGACTTGGAGAGCTCCTCCGGAGCCACCTCGGTGAGCACGTACTCGCCGGGGAAGGCCGGCATGGGCGGGTTCGCCTCGGTCTTGGCCATGTCCGTGCCTCCTCTCAGACCTTGCGGACCAGGGGCCGGCCGAAGGCCGACGTCTCGATGGCGGGGGGCGGCGCCGTGCGCTTGCCCCGCTTCTGCCACCACAGCCATCCGACGATCTGGCCGGCGAAGGCCACGATGTAGATGGCGGTGGCGATGAGGTCGCGGACGACCTGGGCCGTGACGGTGACCCGTCCCCGGCCGAAGAAGGTGATGCCCTCCGGCCACAGCCGGCCGAACGGCGTGGGCACGCCGATGGAGTCGGACCGCCAGCCCAGCTCGGTGTCGGCCCAGGCCAGCCACTGGTTGGGGACGATGCCGTAGAGCATGAGCATGAGGGCGAACATGAACGTGGCCGCGAGGTAGGCCTCGCCCCAGGTCATGGGCGTGCCCGGCGCCCGGCGCTTGCCGACGAGCACGATGATCCCGACCATGATGGCGGTGACGATCAGCGATGTCAGGAAGGCGACCATCGACTTCTCCTGGAAGGACCAGCTCGGGACCGGCTCGTGAATTCGATCACAATTCTACCCGTGGAGACCGCGGGGCCGTCGCGGGACGACGGATTCGGTTCTAGCACGACCCCTTTCCGTTCTTCACATCGCCGGGGCCCGGGTTTCGCCAGGGCCCGCGACCGCCGGGCGGACGCCAGGCCTCCGCGCGTCCCGGAGGCCGGGCGACCACGTCGGGCGCAGCGCCCCGCTTGGTCCGAAGCGGCCCGGGACGCGTACGATCGGCGCGTCGGCCCCTCGCCATGTCGGAGGTTCCCTGCGTGACCGAAGTTCCCGAGCACCTTCTGGCCCGCTCCCGCGAGCGGCGGGCGGCGCTCGGCCTGGCCGGGGGCTCGTCCGAACCGTCCGGCGACAGCGCCCCCGCCGCCGCCCCCGCCCCGGCCGCGTCCGCTCCTGCGGCCGCCGCGCCGGCGGTGGCGGCGGCCGCGCCGGCCGTCGTGGAGGAGAAGCCGGCCCCGCCCGTGCCGAGCTATCTCAGGCCCGAGGCGGCCCGCCGGCGCATCCCGGTCTGGGTCCTGCCCGTGCTGGCCGTCCTGCCGTTCTGGGGCGTGCTGTACGTCGGCGCCTTCGGCGACCGCACCCAGAAGGAGGCCCTCACCGGCGCCGCCCTCGGGGCCCAGGTGTACCGGGCCCAGGGCTGCTCGGCCTGCCACGGCAGCGGGGGGGAGGGCGGCGTGGGCCCGGCCCTGGCCGGCGGCGAGGCCGCCCTCACCTTCCCCGAGGAAGCCGACCACGCCTCGTGGATCAGGACCGGCTCGGGCGCGTTCCGGGGCCAGCCCTACGGCGCCCCCGACCGGCCGGGTGGCCAGCGCACGGCCACCGGCGGCATGCCCGGGTTCTCCAGCCTGTCCGACGAGGAGATCGAGGCCGTGGTGCTCTACGAGCGCGACGAGCTGTAGCCGGCGGTGACGCCCGACCACGAGGTGCTGGTGGTGGGCGGCGGGCCGGCCGGGGCCGCCTGCGCCTACTGGCTGGCCGAGGCGGGCCGGGACGTCCTCCTGGTCGAGAAGAAGGCGTACCCCCGGGAGAAGACGTGCGGCGACGGGCTCACGCCCCGCTCGGTGAAGCAGCTCTACGACATGGGCCTGGCCGACGTCCTGGCCGGTCACCATCGCTTCGACGGGCTGCGCTCCCTCGCCTTCGGGCGCACCCTGGAGCTGCGCTGGCCCGACCACCCCGACTTCCCGTCCCACGGCTACGTGGTCACCCGCAAGGACCTCGACCACCTGGTGGCCCAGCGGGCAGAGAAGGCCGGCGCCACGGTGTGGCAGGGGGCGGAGGCGGTGGAGCCGATCCTCGACGGCCGGGCCGTGCGGGGCGCGGTCGTGCAGCGCAAGGGCGAGCACGGCCCGGGCGCCACCGAGGTCCGGGCCGAGTACGTGGTGGTGGCCGACGGTGCCAACTCCCGCTTCGGCCGGGCCCTGGGCACCAGCCGCGACCGCTCCCTCCCCATGGGGCTGGCCATCCGGGGCTACTACGAGTCGCCCCGCCACGACGAGCCGTGGATCGAGAGCCACCTCGACATCCGTGACAAGACCGGGGCGGTGCTGCCCGGCTACGGCTGGATCTTCCCGGTGGGCGACGGGCGGATCAACGTGGGCGTGGGCCTGCTGTCCACGTCGAAGCGGTGGAAGTCGGTGAACACCTCCCACCTCATGGAGTCGTTCGCGGCGTGCGCGCCGGAGTCCTGGGGCATCCGGCCCGAGACCTCGTGCGGCCCTCCCACCGGCGGCAAGCTGCCGATGGCCTTCTCCCTGTCGCCCACCATCGGGCCCACCCACCTGGTGATCGGCGACGCCGGCGGCGCCGTCAACCCCTTCAACGGCGAGGGCATCTGCTACGCCTACGAGACGGGGCGCATGGCGGCCGAGGCCATCGGCGCGGCCCTGGCCACCGGCGACGGGCGGGCCCTCGAGGCCTATCCCCGGCGGGTCAGGGAGGAGTACGAGCTGTACTACAAGGTGGCCTGCGCCTTCGTGAAGATCATCGGCCACCCCGCCCTCATGCGGGCCATGGTCGGCACCGGCATGCGCTCCCGCACGCTCATGGAGTGGGTGCTGCGGATCATGGCCAACCTGCTGCGGCCCGACGAGCTGGGACCGGCCGAGGCCGCCTACAAGGCGGTGGCCGCCATCGCCCGGATGGCGCCGGGCCCGGCGCCGGCGAGGCGCGCCGGCTGACGGCCCGGCACCGACTTAACCCGGTTATCCTCTAGGGCATGCCAGCGACCGGGCCGGCTCGGCGGCCACGGGCCCGACGGGGGGAGGGCGAGCGCCTCCGCGAGGAGATCCTCGAGGCCACCTCGAAGCTCCTCGTCACCACCGGCGACCGGGAGGCGGTCTCGATCCGGGCCGTGGCCGACGCCGTGGGGGTCACCCCGCCGTCGATCTACCTGCACTTCGCCGACAAGGCCGAGCTGATCCAGGCCGTGTGCGAGCGCCACTTCGCGGAGCTGGACCGCTGCATCGAGGCCGAGGTGGCCGGCGTCGACGACCCGCTCGAGCAGCTGCAGATCCGGGGCCGGGCCTACGTGCGGTTCGGCCTCGAGCACCCGGAGCAGTACCGGATCCTGTTCATGACCCGCCAGGAGGCGGTGGACGCGCCGGACGAGCACCTGCTGAAGGCGTGCGGGTTCGGCGCCCTCGCCGAGAACGTGGCCCGGGCCGTCGAGGCGGGCAGCATCGGGCCCGGCGATCCCGTCCTGGTGGCCACCGGCCTGTGGACCGTCGTCCACGGCGTCACGTCGCTGGCCATCTCCATGCCCCACTACCCCGCCGGCGGCCTCGACCGGCTCCTGGGCCACCTGCTGCGCGTCCAGGCCCGGGGGCTGGGCCCCGAGCGCTGACGGGCCGGCGCCGGGCCTTCAGGCCTCGGCCAGGCGGGAGCGGTCGAGGCCGGCCGGCGTGAGGATGCCCACCAGGGCCACGCTGCCGTCGGCGAACCCGGTGGCCACGGCCAGCTGGGAGCGGCCGCCGAGCAGCTTGGCCCGGTCGACGGCGTCCACCACGGCCGCGGTGAAGCCGAGCCCGTAGGCCAGGACCACGGCCGAGGCCACCAGGTCGCGCACCTCGGGGCCGCCGGCGAATGCGGACGGGAGGAGCGAGCTGAGGCCGGCGGCGGGGGCGTACCCGGGCGGCTCCCAGTTCCTGCCCCCGAGCCAGTCGGGGTCGGGGAAGCCGGGGGCGCCGGTCACCGCCGTCACCGCCTCGAAGCGGCCGGGCACCGAGCCCCGGCGCTCGTACAGCCCGAACCACACGCCCGACAGGTCGTCGGGGGGCGGCCGCTCGTCGATCTGGCGGACGAGCCAGGCGCAGGTGCGGTCCACGTCGGCGGCGAGGTCGATGGCGGCGATGTCGTCCCAGGCCGGCGAGGGCAGGCCCTCGGCCCCCAGGGTCACGACCCGGTCGAACACGGTCTTGAACGGCTCGCCCGCCCGGACCAGGCCGGTGGCCTCGTCGACGAGCTGGACGGCGAGGTCGGAGGTCATGGCTGCGATCCTGCCACCGCCACGGCCGCGATGGCAGCCCGGGCCAGGTCGACCGTGCGCTCGAGGTCGTCCCTGGTGTGGGCCAGGCTCGGGAAGATGGCCTCGTAGGGCCCGGGCGCGAGGGCCACGCCCCGCTCCAGCAGGGCCCGGAAGAAGGCGGCGTACAGCCCGTTGCCGCACGAGGCCCGGGCCTGGTCGTAGTCGGTCACCGGGTCGTCGGCGAAGAACAGGCCCAGCAGGGGGCCCACCACCGGCACCTGGACCGGGAAGCCGGCCTCGGCGATCACGGCGGCCAGGGCCGGGCCCAGCTCGGCGGCCCGGCCCGCCAGCATCGTGTACGAGGCGTCGTCCAGCCGGTCCAGCACGGCCAGGCCGGCGGCGGTGGCCAGCGGGTTCCCGGACAAGGTGCCGGCCTGGTACACCGGCCCGACCGGCGCCAGCACCTCCATCACCTCCCGCCTGCCCCCGAAGGCGGCCAGTGGCAGGCCCCCGCCGATCACCTTCCCGAACACCGAGAGGTCGGGCACCACGCCGTAGGCGGCCTGGGCCCCGCCCGGGCCGAGCCGGAAGCCGGTGATCACCTCGTCGAACACGAGCAGGGCGCCGGCCGCGTCGCACCCGGCACGCAGGCCCTCGAGGAAGCCCGGGGCGGGCGGCACCAGGCCCATGTTGGCGGCCACCGGCTCCACGATGACGCAGGCCACGTCGTCGCCGATCTCCGGCACCCGGTTGTAGGGCGCCACCACCGTGTCGGCCACGGCGCCGGCCGGCACGCCGGCCGAGGCGGGCAGGCCGAGGGTGGCCACGCCGCTGCCGCCCGCCGCCAGCAGGGTGTCGCTGTGGCCGTGGTAGCAGCCGGCGAACATCACGACGCGGTCCCGGCCGGTGAAGCCCCTGGCCACCCGGACCGCGCTCATGGCCGCCTCGGTGCCGCTCGACACCAGGCGCACCATGTCGCACGCCGGCACCCGGTCGCGGATGGCCTCGGCCAGCAGGACCTCGCGCTCGGTGGGGGCCCCGTAGCTGGTGCCGTCGCCGGCGGCCCGGCGCACGGCCTCGACCACGGCGGGGTGGGCGTGGCCCAGGATGGAGGCCCCGTAGGACTGGACGTAGTCCAGGTACCGCCGGCCCTCGGCGTCCCAGACCGAGGCGCCCTCGGCCCGGGTGACGAAGTACGGCGTGCCGCCCACCGACCGGAACGAGCGCACGGGCGAGCTCACGCCGCCGGGCGTGACCCGGCACGCCCGCGCGTAGAGCCGCCCGTTGTCCCCGGCCCCGCCCATCAGCCGTGCAGGGTCTCGGCCAGCTCGCGGGCCAGGTAGGTGAGGATGAGGTCGGCCCCGGCCCGCTTCACGGCCAGGGTGAGCTCGAGGGCGGCGGCCGGCCCGTCGATCCAGCCCCGCTCCGCCGCCGCCTTGAGCATGGCGTACTCGCCGCTCACCGAGAAGGCGGCCACGGGGATGTCGACGGCGGCCCGCACCGCGGCGATGACGTCGAGGTAGGCGAGGGCCGGCTTCACCATCACCATGTCGGCGCCCTCGGCCACGTCGGCCGCCACCTCGGCCAGTGCCTCCCGGCCGTTGCGCGGATCCTGCTGGTAGCTGCGGCGGTCGGCCTCGCCTGCCACGATCTCCACGTCCACCGCCTCCCGGAACGGCCCGTAGAGGCTGGACGCGTACTTGGCGGCGTAGGCCAGTATGGCGACGCCGGGATGGCCGGCGCCGTCCAGGGCGGCCCGGATGGCCGCCACCTGGCCGTCCATCATCCCGCTGGGCGCCACCACGTCGGCGCCGGCCTCGGCCTGGGCCACCGCCACCCGGGCGTACAGGTCGAGGGTGGCGTCGTTGTCGGGGCGGCCGGCGGCGTCGAGGACGCCGCAGTGGCCGGAGTCGGTGTACTCGTCCAGGCACAGGTCGGCCATGAGCACGACCCGGTCCCCGACCTCGTCGCGCAGGTCGCCCAGGGCCAGCTGGGCGATGCCGGCGGGGTCCCAGGCCGAGCTGCCGACCGCGTCCTTGGCGGCCGGGACGCCGAAGAGGATCACGCCGGGGACCCCCAGCTCGGCCAGCTCCCGCACCTCCTTCACCAGCGACTCGCGGGTGTGCTGCACCACGCCGGGCAGCGACGGGACGGGTCGGGGCCGGTCGATGCCCTCCCGCACGAACAGGGGGGCCACCAGGTCGTCGACCCCGAGGCGGGTCTCGGCCACCAGCCGCCGCAGGGTCGGCGTGCGTCGCAGACGGCGCAGGCGTCGCTCGGGGAAGGCCATCGCTCCTTCAGGTTAGGGCCTGCGAGTCAACAACCTGCTCGGAAGGGGCGACGCCGGTATGCCAGGGTTTCATTGACATTCACTTGTACGGGAAGGGTTCCTCCCGGAGCGACAAGCAGACCGGCGTCGCCCCTTCACTCACGTAGTTGACTCGCAGTCCCTTACGGGTCCGAGGGCCTCGACCAGGGCGGCGACCAGCCCGTCGAGGGTGGAGCTGGCCGCGGTCACGGTGGGCTCCAGGCCGTGGGACCGGGCCGCGGCGGCGGTGACGGGGCCGATGCAGGCCACG
>JBQTJJ010000064.1:0-15930 GCA_052387235.1 Actinomycetota bacterium | reverse complement strand
TCGACCTGCCGGCGCCGGCCGTCGGGCCGTTCTTCAGCGTGGTCCAGCGGGTGACCGCCGCCGTGACCGCCGCCATGGACGCCGACGGCTCCTTCGTGGCCGTGAACAACACGGTGAGCCAGAGCGTCCCCCACCTCCACGTGCACGTGGTCCCGCGCCGGCGGGGCGACGGCCTGCGCGGCTTCTTCTGGCCCCGCGGGCGCTACGAGCACGACGCCGAGATGGCGGCAGTGGCGGCCGCCATCCGGGACCGGATGGGCTGACCCGAGGGTCGCGCACACCGGGCCGCGGAGATGCCACCATTGGGGCGTGGACGTCCCGGGTGGGAATCGGACGCTCGCCGCCGCCGCGGCCGCGTTGCTGGCGCTGGGGGGGATCGTCGGGCTCGCCGTGGTGGACGACGACGATGGCGACGACGCCGCCCTGCCCGCCACGACCACGACCACGACCCCCGCCACCACGCCGGGCGACACGGGCCCCGACCCGGCCGTCACCCTCACCGTCAGCGGCAGCACCACGAGCACCACCACGGCCCGGACCACCACCACGGCGGCCGGGACCACCACCACCACCAGGACCGCGAGCACCACCTCGACCACCGGGGCGTCGTCGACGGTGCCGGCCACCAACTGCGGCGAGGGCCGGGCCTCGGTGAGCTTCACGGCCAAGGGACTCACCACCGACGCGCTCATGTCCACCTTCACGCCCCAGGCCACCGTGGACAACCAGGTGAGCGCCGCCATCGAGGTCGAGGAGCTGGTGCTCGACGTGGTCTTCCCGAACAACGACGTGCGCACCGTGCGGTTCACCACCGCCGGCACAGTGATCGGGCCCGGCACCACCGCCAGCTTCACGGCCGAGCCCATCTCGAACCCGAAGCAGTACGAGTCGGCCCGCTTCACCCGCTTCACCTACTTCACGTCGGGGCAGCCGAGCGCCTGCCGGGTCACCACCCCCTGAACGCGCCCCGGTGCACCATGGCTTCCCCCTGAGGTTGGCTCTTCCCGAACCTCCGCGTACCTGTCAAACTCACCAGCACTGCCGTTCGCTCGTTTCTCGGGGGAGGAGACCGGCGTGCAAGCCTCGGAGACCACGGCCGTCGACCGGACGCTGGCCGGTGCCTACTCGTACCTCCAGAAGGTCGTCGGCGTCATCGCGGTGCTGTTCCCCGTGGTCGTCCCGGCCGGGGACTGGCTCATCGACGGGCACGGGCTGCGGGGGTCGATAAGCGCCTACTACTACGGCCGCACGGGGGGGTATTTCGTCGGGAGCCTCTGTGCGATGGGCGTCTTCTTCCTCTCCTACGAGTACCGGCCCCGGGCCGGACGCGAATGGGACAACCGGCTGGCCAACGTGGCCTGCTTCGCCGCCCTCGGCGTGGCACTGCTCCCCACGGCCAGCAACGGCGGCAGCGCCACCGGCGGGGCCGCGGTGGTGAGCTTCCTCCACCTCGCCTCGGCCGGCCTCCTGTTCGTCCTCCTGGCCATCTTCTCCCTGTACCAGTTCACCAAGACCGCAGGTGAGGACACGGGGCAGATGACGCTCGGTGAGCGGCTCGGGCGCCTCGCCCGCACGGCGCCGGAGCTCCGCGCCCGGATGACGCCCCGGAAGCGGCTGCGGAACAGGATCCACCGCTCGTGCGGATGGGTGATCGTCGCCTGCATCCTCGGGATCCTGCTCTCGAACGCGTTCCACTGGGGTCTCCTGTTCTGGCTCGAGGCCGCCGCGGTGCTCGCATTCGGCTTCTCGTGGCTCGTGAAGGGCGACTTCTTCTCCTTCCTGGCCGATGAGCCGGTGCTCGACCTCACCACCCCTGCACCCCCGCCGCTCCCCACGCCGGCGACCCCCGCACCGCTCGCCTGACCGCCACGCCGGCGCCGGCGGCCGGCGAGGCGCCGCGCCCCGCGGGGCATCCTCGTTCGCCGACGTGGCAATGCGACGGACCACCCGGGGCACGACGTCGTAGCGTCGCGAAGGCTCTGTGCTCGCCGTGGACGGCGCCTGCGCCCGCTGAGGGCCAGCGAGGCTCGAACAACGGGTAGGCGACCCCGACCACGAAGGTGGCCCCTCGACAGCGACCTCGTCCGGCTGCACACTGGAACCTGCAACTCGGGAGAGGGGGATGACATGGCCAAGTACCTGATCGTTGCCTCGTACACCAGCCAGGGCGTCAAGGGCGTCATCGCCAAGGGCGGCACCGCCCGGCGGGAGGCGGTCGAGAAGATGGCCGCCGATCTCGGCGGCCACGTCGAGAGCTTCTACTTCGCCTTCGGCGAGGGGGACGCGTTCGTGACCGTGGACCTGCCCGACAACGTGGGAGCAGCCGCGGTCGGGCTGGCGGTCGGCGCCAGTGGCATGGCCGCCACCAGGACCATCGTGCTCCTGACGCCGGAGGAGATCGACCGGGCGGCGGCGACGCAGGTCAACTACGCGCCTCCGGGGTCGTAGACCGGCACCTCAGCCGACGCGCAGGAGGTGGTGGTCCCGCCGGCCCCGCCGCAGCACCACGTAGCGGTCGTGGAGCAGCTCGGCGGCGGTGATGCGCGCGTCGATGCCGCTGACCCGGCGGTTGTTCAGGTAGGCGCCGCCCTGCTCCACCGCCTTGCGCGCCGCCGACCGCGAGGGCGACAGGCCCGTGTCGGCCAGCGCCTCGACCAGCGACAGGCCCTCGCCCTCGAGGGCGGACCGGGGCAGCGTGGTCGACGGAGCCTCGGCGAAGACCGCCAGCAGGGTGGCCTCGTCGAGCCCGGCCACCTCCTCGCCGAACAGGGCCCGGCCCGCCCGCTCCGCCCCGTCGGCCTCGTGCCCGCCGTGGACGAGGCTCACCACCTCGCGGGCCAGGGCGCGCTGCGCCTCCCGGCGCTCGGGACGCTCGGCAGTGGCGGCGTCGAGCTCCTCGATGCGCGCCGCCGGCAGCAGGGTCAGGGCGCGCAGGAAGGCGCCCACCCGCTGGTCGGCCGTGTTGAGGAGGTACTGGAAGAGCCGGTACGGGCTGGTGAGGCCGGAGTCCAGCCAGATGGTCCCGGTCTCGGTCTTGCCCAGCTTCCGGTCGTGCTCGTCGGTGAGCAGCGGGGTGGTGAGGCCGTGGACCTCGGCGCCCCGCACCCGGCGCACCAGGTCGACGCCGGACACGATGTTCCCCCACTGGTCGCTCCCGCCCAGCTGCAGGGTGCAGCCGTGGAGGTCGAACAGCCGGAGGTAGTCGTAGGCCTGGAGCAGCATGTAGCTGAACTCGGTGTAGGAGATGCCCTGCTCCCGGCCCTCGAGGCGGGCCCGCACCGACTCCCGGGCGATCATGGCGTTGACGGTGAAATGCTTGCCCACGTCCCGGAGGAACTCGAGCAGGCCCACCGACCACAGCCAGTCGCCGTTGTCGACCATCAGGGCGCCGGCGCCGAAGTCGATGAAGCGCTCCAGCTGGGCCCGGATGCCGGCCACGTTGGCCTCGAGCTGCTCGGCCGCCAGCAGTGACCGCTCCTCGCTCTTGCCGCTGGGGTCGCCCACCATCCCGGTGCCGCCGCCGGCCAGGGCTATGGGGCGGTGGCCGGACCGCTGCAGGCGCACCAGGTTGAGGACGCCCACCAGGTTGCCGAGCTGCAGGCTGGGGGCCGAGGGGTCGAAGCCGGCGTAGAAGGTGAGGCCGCCCGCGTCCAGCAGGTCGAGGACCTTCGGGTCGGTGGTCTGGTGGACGAGGCCACGGAAGGTCAGGTCCTCGGACAGGGTCGCCATCGCCGGCAGCCTGCCACGGCGGCGCGACGGCCGTCCCGCCGTTTCCCGCCGGCCGCCGCCTCTACAGTCGAGCGGTGCCGACGCGCCGCTTCCGCCCGCCCCACCGGGTGAGCCTGGCCCTCACCCACGGGCCGCTGCGCCGGGGCGCAGGCGACCCCGCCATGCGCATCGGCCCGGACGGCGTGTGGCGGGCGACCCGCACGCCGGAGGGCCCGGCCTCGGTGCACCTCGTGGCCGCCGGCGGTGCGATCACGGCCGAGGCGTGGGGGCCCGGCCCGTCCGCACCATCGCCGCCCTCTGAGTGCCGCCCGGCGCGGCGGGGGCTACAGGTCGAGCACCACCACGTGGTGGGGCAGGCCGATGGTCGTGAACCCCTCCCCCACCACCTCCCATCCCCGGCGGCGGTAGAAGTCGAGTGCGCTGTCGCGGCCGTTGGCCCAGAGGACCTCGAACCCGTCACGCCGGGCCCGGGCCACCAGGCCGGCCAGCAGCAGCGACCCCAGCCCCTGCCCCTGGCGCCCGGGGTCGACGGCCATCCCCCGCAGGCGGGCGGCCCGGGCGCCGGGCCTGGCCGGGGCCGCCTCCGGGAACACGGTGGCGCACGCCACCACCGCGCCGTCGTCGTCCACCACGCCCAGGTGCACGGTGCCGGGGCGGCGGTCCTCGGCGTAGTCCATGGCGGTACCCGGGAGGTGGGAACGGAGGACGCGCCGGCGCAGGTCGTGCGTGGCCTCGGGGTCGAGCTCCACCACATCGGTCATGGGCGCGGCACGGTAGCGGTCCACCCGGAACTACGTTGACCCCTCGTGGCCGAGGTACTGGTGGTCGGCGCCGGGGTCGGGGGGCTCGGGAGCGCGCTGGCGCTGGCCCGCACCGGGCACCGGGTCACCGTCGTGGAGCGCGATCCCGTCGAGATGGTCGCCTCCCCCGACGAGGCGTTCGAGCACTGGCGCCGGCGCGGTGCGCCCCAGACCCGGCACTCCCACGCCTTCCTGGCCCGGTGCCGGAACCTGCTGCGGGACCGGGCGCCCGAGGTGCTGGCCGCCCTCCTCGACGCCGGCGCCTCCGAGATCGACTTCACCCGCCACCCGCCTCCCGACCTCCACCCTCTGGCCCCCGAGCCCGGCGACGAGGACCTGGTGGGCCTGGCCTGCCGGCGCACCACCTTCGAGTGGGTGCTCCGCCGCCTGGCCGAGGCGACCCCGGGCGTGGCCGTCGTCCCGGGCGCGGTGGAGTGCCTGCTGGCCGAGGACCGCCCGTCCGGCGTGCCCCACGTGGTGGGCGTGGGCCTGGCCGGCGGGGAGGCCCGGCGCGCCGACCTGGTGGTGGACGCCGGCGGGCGCCGCTCCCCCCTCCCGGGCTGGCTCGCCGCCCTCGGGTGCCAGCCCGTCCCGGAGGCGCAGGAGGACACCGGGATCATCTACTCGTCGCGCTTCTACCGGGTGGGCCCCGACGACGACGACCCGGCGGCCCAGCCCCTGCTCGTCGGGGACCTGGGCTACCTCAAGTTCGCGGTGTTCCCCGGCGACAACCGCACGCTGTCGATCACCTTCGGCGTGCACGCCGACGACGCCGAGATGCGCCGGCTCCTCCAGCCCGGTCCCTTCACCGCCCTGGCCGCCGCCATACCCGCCAGCCGGCGCTGGGTCGAGTCGGCCCGCTGCCAGCCCATCAGCGGGGTGGAGGTCATGGGCGACCTGGTCAACCGCCGGCGGCGCTTCGTGGTGGGCGGGCGGCCGCTCGCCACCGGCGTCTTCGCCGTGGGCGACAGCGCGGTGTGCACCAACCCGCTGTACGGCCGGGGCTGCTCCCTCGCCCTGGTGCACGCCGAGCTGCTGGCCGACACCCTCGCCGCCCACGGGGCCGGCGACGGCGACGCCGAGGTGGCCTTCGCCGAGGCCACCCGGGCCGAGGTCGAGCCCTGGTACGGGGCAGCCCTGGCCCAGGACCGCCATGACCGCCTCGCCGACGACGAGGAGGAGGCCGGCGGCCCGGTGGGCGTCGGCTCGCTCATGCGCCACGGCCTCCTGCCGGCGGCCCGCACCGACCCGGTGGTGTACCGGGCCTTCATGCGGGCGTTCAACCTGCTCGACCTCCCCGACGCCATGATGCGCGACGCCCACGTCGTCATGCGGATCATGGCCACGTGGCAGGGACGCGACACTGCCGTCGCACCCCCCCCGCCCGGGCCCGAGCGGGGCGAGCTCCTCCAGCGCCTCGCGGGCGCGGCGTGATCGGCCCACCGCCCTAGCCTCGGACCCGATGCACCCCGGAGCCCACGCCGCCACCAACCCCCACCGGCCGGCCACCATCCTGGCCTCCGGCCACGTCACCACCTACGCCGAGCTGGACGCCGGCGCCAACCGCCTGGCCCGCCTCCTGCACGAGCGGGGCCTGCAGCCGGGCGACGCCATGGCGCTGTGGATGGAGAACAACCCCGCCTACCTCGAAGCGGCCTGGGCCCCCCAGCGCTCCGGGCTCTACTACACGCCCCTCAGTTCCCGGCTCACGGCCGGTGAGGTGGGCTACATCCTGGAGGACTGCGGGGCCCGGGCCCTCGTCACGTCCTACGGGCGCCGGGAGGTGGCGGCCCAGCTGGCCGGGCGCCTGGCCCACATCCCCACCCGGCTGATGGTGGGCGGCACCATCGACGGCTTCGAGCCCTACGAGGAGGTGGTGGGCGCCCGGTCGCCGGAGCCGCTGCCGGAGCCGCTCGAGGGCCGGAGCATGCTGTACTCGTCCGGCACCACGGGACGGCCCAAGGGGGTGAAGCGCACGCTCGGGCGGGTGGCGCTCGGCACCAAGGGCTTCGACTCGGTGTTGGGCCTGGGCCGCAGCCTCTACGGCTACGGCGGCGACATGGTGTTCCTGTCGCCGGCGCCGCTGTACCACGCCGCCCCCCTCTGGTTCACCATGGCCGTGCACCGGGTGGGCGGCACCGCCGTCGTGGCCGAGCACTTCGACCCCCTCGAGTTCCTCACCCTGGTCGAGCGCCACCGCGTCACCCACGCCCTGCTGGTCCCCACCATGTTCGTACGGCTGCTCAAGCTGCCCGCCGCCGAACGGGCCCGGTACGACGTCTCCAGCCTGCGCTGCTGCATCCACGGGGCCGCCCCGTGCCCGGCGCGGGTGAAGGAGCAGATGATCGAGTGGTGGGGCCCGATCATCCACGAGTACTACGCCGGCACCGAGGGCAACGGCTTCGTGGCGTGCGACTCGCACGAGTGGCTGGCCCACCGGGGCACGGTGGGCCGTTCCCTCGGCGGGCCTACCCTCCACATCCTCGACGAGGACGGGACCGAGCTGCCCCCCGGTCGCATCGGCACCGTGTACTTCGGGGGCGGCCCCGACTTCGAGTACCACAACGACCCCGACAAGACCCGCTCCGCCCACGACGCCCAGGGCCGCACCACCCTCGGCGACGTGGGCTACGTGGACGAGGAGGGCTACTTGTACCTCACCGACCGCAAGGCCTACACGATCATCTCGGGCGGGGTGAACGTGTACCCCCAGGAAGCCGAGGACGTGCTGGTCACCCACCCCAAGGTGCTCGACGTGGCCGTGTTCGGCGTGCCCCACGACGAGCTGGGCGAGCAGGTGAAGGCGGTGGTGCAGGCCGTGGACCCGGCCGAGGCCGGCCCCGAGCTGGAGGCCGAGCTGCTGGCGTGGTGCCGCCGGCAGCTGGCCTCGTACAAGTGCCCGAAGTCGGTCGACTTCGCATCCGAGCTCCCACGCCATCCCACCGGCAAGCTCTACAAGCGCCTCCTGCGCGACCGGTACTGGCCGGCCGGCACGCCGCTCCCCTCCTGACGCCGGCGCCGGCGCGCGGTCAGTTGAGCAGGGCCCGCAGGGAGGCGGCGCGGGCCCGGGCCTGCTCGGCCCCGGCCTCGTCCACCACGTCGGCCAGGGCGTCGAGGGTGGCCGCCGCCTCGGTGAAGCGGCCGAGCGACGCCAGTGCCCGGGCCACGTCGACCCGGTCGGGCGGCGCCTCGGCCGGCACCGCCGCCCGCAACTCGTACACCCATCCCGCCGAGCGGGCGTCGCCGGCGGCGAGGTACAGCTGGCGGAGGTTGGCCAGCATGCGGACGAGGATGGCCCGCGGCCCCGAAACCGGGAGCAGGTGGGTCCCGAACGCCGCGCCCGGTCCGTGGACCTCGCGGTAGAGCCGCGAGCACTCGGCCGCGTCCAGGGTGCGGCCTCCGCCGAAGGGGTCGACCAGCTCGCGGGCGCCGGCCTCGTGCCGCACGAGGAAGTGGCCGGGCATCCCGATGCCGGCGAGGGGGACGCCCATGCGCCGGCCCACCTCCATGGTCAGCACCGACAGCGAGATGGGGATGCCCACGCGCCGCGACAGCACATCGTCGAGGAAGGAGTTGCGGGGATCGGCGTAGCGCCGGCGGTTGCCCGTGAAGCCCAGGTCGTCGAACAGGTGCCGGCGCAGGCCGTCGAGGCCCGGTTCGGGACAGGTCGCAGCCAGGCCGTCGACGCGGGCCAGCTCGGCGGCCACGTCGAGCCCGGAGTGGGCGCAGGCGGCGATGAGCAGGGCGGCCTCGTCCAGCGGGATGTCGTCCTCGGGTCTCCGCACGAGCTCGGCGAAGCGCTCGATCGGCGAGGCCATGCCCCCGGACTGTACCCACCTCCGGCCCTGCGTGAGGTTCCGACGATGCCGGTGTCGCCGGCGCCCACCGGCGTGACGCGGCGCCCCTCCAGGGGACCTATCGTCTTTCCGGGACGAGTGGAAGGAAGCGATCAATGGCGATGCTCGAGGCGTACCGCAGCGACGAGGACTCCCGCCGGCAGTGGCGGCGGGTGCCTGTCCGCTTCGCCATGCGCTGCAAGCGCCTGGGCCGGGGTGAGTACGAGATGGGCGTGGAGGCGATGAACCTCTCACCCGGCGGCGTGCGCCTGCGGGCGCCGGACCGGCTGATCACGGGCGACATCGTGCTGTGCTGGACGGACACCGACGGCGGTGACACCGCCATCGGGTTCAAGGGGCTGGTGGTGCAGGCCCGCCCCGGCCCCAACGGCATGTCCGACGCCCACGTGGCGTGGACCACCCTGTCGGGGGAGTCCCGGGAGGAGCTGGGCCGGCTGCTCCGCCAGCACGACGCCACCGGAGCCGACCTGGCGCCGGGGCCGGGCACGGACTGAGCCCGGCGCCGGCGGCGCCGGCCGCTCAGGCGTGCGACGCCGTCCACGACACGAGGTCGTCCGCGCCCCAGGTGTTCACCACCCGCGCCGGGTCCACGCCGCACTCCACCGCCCTCTCGCACCCGTAGGGCTGCCAGTGCAGCTGGCCCGGCGCATGGGCGTCGGTGTCGATGCTGAACCGGCAACCGGCCTCCACCGCCTGGCGCAGCAGCCGGCGGGGCGGATCCAGCCGCTCGGGTCGGCAGTTGACCTCCACCGCCTTGTCGTGCTCCACGGCCGCGGCGAAGACGGCGCCGGCCTCGAAGCTGGACTCGGGCCGACCGCGCCCCACCACGATGCGGCCGGTGCAGTGGCCCAGGATGTCGAGGTTGGGGTCGGCGAGGGCCCGCACCATCCGGGCCGTCATCAGCGGCGCCTCCATCCGCAGCTTGGAGTGGACGCTGGCCACCACCACGTCGAGCCGGGCCAGCAGCTCGGGCTCCTGGTCGAGGGTGCCGTCCTCGTTGATGTCGACCTCGATCCCGGTGAGGATGCGGAACGGCGCCAGCTCGTCGTTCAGCCCGGCGACCACGTCGAGCTGCCGGCGCAGCCGCTCGGGCGAGAGGCCGTTGGCGACGGTGAGCCGGGGCGAGTGGTCGGTGAGCACCACGTACTCGTGGCCGAGGTCGCGGGCCGCACGGGCCATCTCGTCGATGGGGCTGCCGCCGTCGGACCAGTCGGAGTGGGTGTGGCAGTCACCTTTGAGCAGGGCCCGCAGCTCCGCCCCGGGCCCGCTGGCGGGGTCGGGCAGGGCGCCCTGGAGCCGCTCCAGGTACGAGGGCACCTGGCCGGCCAGGGCCTGCACGATCACCCGCTCCGTCTTCTCGCCGACGCCGGCCAGTGCCTGCAGCTGCCCGGCCGACGCCAGCCGCCGCAGCTCGTCGGGGCCGGCGGCTCGCGCCGACGCCGCCGCCGAGCGGAAGGCCCGGACCCTGTAGGTGGGCTCCCGCATGCGCTCCAGCAGCTCGGCGATCCGCTCCAGCGCCTCCACCGGGCCGGGAGCGGGCGGGCCTGCAGGCGTTCCCCCGGTGGTGCTCAGTCGCGCTTGCCCTTCCTGCCCTTCCGCCCGTCCTCCTCCTCGTCGTGGTCCTCGCGGTCGTCGCCGTCGCCGGAGAAGAGCGGCAGCAGGGGCGCCGCGGTGGTGGTCGTCGTGGTCGTGACGAGGGACGTGTCCACGCCGTCGATGCGGCCGAGCACGTCGGTCATCCTGGTGGTGGCGGTGTCCGACAGCAGGCCGGCGGCGTTCCAGGCGCCGGCGTCGGCCAGGAGGGCGTTGCCCTCGTGCGAGCCGCCGCCCGCCTCCACCTGGTCGGCCACCACCGCCAGGCGCTCGGCCGCCTCCGGCCCCTTCGGCCCGTCGCCGTTCTGCACCCGGCCCGCCAGCTCCCGCAGGTCCGCGGCCAGCTCCCCCGCGCTGCCGTCGGCACCGGGGCCACCACCCTGGAGCACGGCCGCCAGCAGCACCGCCGCCAGCAGGGCGGCGCCGGCGACCAGGGCGATCGTGCCCGGAGCGGGCCGGCTGCGCGCCACCGGCCGGGGCCGCACACCGGCCGGCGCCGGCGCGGGGGCCATCAGTGGCGCGCCGACCAGCGTCCGGTCGGCGCCGGCGTCCGGCGCCGAGAGGGTGACGGTGGCGTCGGGCCCCGCCGCGGGCGCGACGGCCCGGACCTCCCTCGCCATCTCCCGGGCCGACGCCGGGCGCCGGGACGGGTCACGCTCCAGGGCCCGCTCCACTGCAGCCGCCAGCGCCGGATCGACGCCGGGCCGGGCCTCCACCAGCGGGCGGTGCCGTTGGTGGAGCACGGCGTGGGCCGTGGCGACGGCGGTCTCGCCCTCGTACGGCTTGGCCCCGACCAGCGCCTCGTACAGCACCACGCCGAGGGCGTACAGGTCCGACCGGGCCGTGGCCGGCTGGCCCTCGACCCGCTCGGGGGCCAGGTAGGCCGGCGTTCCCACCAGGAGACCGGTGCCGGTGCTGTGCATCGCCACCTCGGCGCTCTTGGCGATGCCGAAGTCGGCGACCTTGGCGCGCCCGTCCTCGCTGATGAGGATGTTGCCCGGCTTCACGTCCCGGTGGATCACGCCGGCGGCGTGGGCCGCGCCCAGCGCGGCCAGCACGTCGCCGGCCATCCGGCGCAGCCAGTCCTGGTCCAGGGGACCCGACGCCATGCGATCGGCCAGCGTCTGGCCTGGCAGGCGCTCCATCACGATGAACGGCGTCCCCTCGTCCTCGCCGGTGTCGAACACGGCCACCACGTTGGGGTGCGAGAGGCCGGCGGCGGCGCGGGCCTCCACCTCGAAGCGGCTGCGGACGTCCGGATCGGCGGCCATGTCGGGACGCAGCAGCTTCACCGCCACCGGCCGGTGCAACCGTTCGTCATAGCCGTCGTAGACCTCGGCCATCCCGCCCCGGCCCAGCAACGGCCCGAGGCGGTAGCGCGCCTGGAGCACGCGATCGGATGAGCGCACGTCCGCCATCGAAGTCCCTCTACCCCTGCGAGGGGGCCGGGAAGCACGCGCTGCCCGGCGCCCTGCTGCCGCTGTCCACGCCTCGCAGCCTGCCACTGTTCGGGCCTCGACGGCAGATCGGCCCCTGGTGCCGGCCGGCCTGCTGCGCTGGCTGCTGCCCACCCTGTGGGCCGGTGGCGAGCGCGCCTTCTACTCGCGGGGCGCGTCGCGGCCGGGCTCGTCCCGCCGGGGGCGGAGGCCGAGGTCGCTGGCCAGCCGGCGCCCCACCTCGCCGGCCCTGCGGCCGAGGGAGTGGGCGGTGTCGTCGGCGTGCAACTGCAGCAGCGCCCGCAGCGAGGCCACGGCCTCCTCCACCCCGGCCAGGCGCCGCTCGAGGGCGTCGGCCCGCCGGTCCACCAGCCCGCTCAGGGCCCGGACCTCGTCCCGGGACGCCTCCGCCGCTTCCGGCACCGGGCGCTGCACCGCCGCCTCGATGGCCGCCAGGCGGTGCTCCAGCTCGCCCAGCGACTCGGTGAAGGAGGTGAAGATGGCGTACAGGACGGCGGCCGTGCCGTCCGCCGCATCCTCATCGCCGATCGGCGTGGGGTCCTCCTGGTCCACCTCGGTCCTCCTCCGGCAGGCGCCGCGGCCTCGACGCCGTCGCCGGCGACGCCTCCGGTCCAAGTGTGCCGTATGGCACACCCGGGGCGGTCGCATCCCCGCCCGGGGCCCACCGGTCAGTTACCGGTCCCCCGGGTCGCCAGGGCTCGCCCGACCGCAGCTCGGCCACCAGGCTGTCCACCACGTCGACCAGGGACCCGCCGCCCGCCACCACCTCCCGCTGGCGCACGTAGCTCGGGCGCCCGGCCATGTCGAGCAGGTGCTGGAGCTCGGCCTCGCAGCCGAGCCGTGCCGCCGTCGGGGTCAGCTCCGACACCAGGTCGCCCACCGCGTCCCGCAGCGGGACGAGCCGCCCGTCGTCGTCCACGATGATCTCGGCGTCGACACCGTGGCGGGCCGCCCGCCACTTGTTCTCCCGCACGATCCACGCCCGGGACGTGGGCAGGGTCCCCTCCCGGTCGTACACGCCGTTCATCCACTCCACCAGGCACTGGCTGGTGGCCGCCACCGCCGCCACCTCGGTGAGGGTGGGGAGGCCGTCGCAGATGCGCAGCTCGACGGTGCCGAAGTTCGGATGAGGGCGGATGTCCCACCACACCTCGCGGATGGAGCTGATGGACTTGGCCGAGACGAGCGTCGTCATGAAGCGCTCGAAGTCGGCCCAGCCCGAGAGCTGGTACGGGATGCCGGCGGTGGGCAGCCCCTCGAAGATCTTCGAGCGCGACGAGGCCAGGCCGGTGTCCTGGCCCATCCAGAACGGGCTCGACGCCGAGAGGCCCAGGAAGTGCGGGATGTACGACGAGAGCGAGTTGGCGATGGCGATGGCCTTCTCGGCCGAGCGCACGCCGACGTGCACGTGGATGCCGAAGATGGCGAGCTGGCGGGCCGGCCACTGCATCTCGTCCACCAGGCGGTGGTAGCGCGGGTCGGGGCTGATGATCTGGTCGGCCCACCGGGAGAACGGGTGGGTCCCGGAGCAGAGGAGCTCGAGGCCGCGGCGGTCGGTCTCGACCCGCACCTCGGCGAGGGTGGCGGCGAGGTCGGCCCGGGCCTCGGCCACGGTGGCGCACACCCCCGTGATGATCTCGATGGTGGACTCGAGCAGCTCGTGCTTGGCCTTCGGGTGACCGCCGGGGCGGCCGGCGCCCAGGACGTCGAGGATCTCGGTGGCCGAGCTGTGGAGGTCGCGGGTGGCGGCGTCGACCACCTCCAGCTCCATCTCGATGCCGAGGCTGCTGGTCTCGGAGGCCGCGAACTCGATGTGCATGGGGCCCGAAGTCTGCTACAGGGCGGCGGCCCGCCGGCGCTCAGTGGGCCGGCGTCCAGCTGTTGAGCGGCTGGCCGGCCGGGCTGCCGGCGAAGGACGCGTCGCCGAAGGCGAAGACCCCGCCGTCGGCTCCCACCAGGCGGTAGCCCCGACCCGAGGCGGTGGGGTCGAGGGCGATGATGCGTGCGTTGAGGGGCCGGCCGGCCAGCGAGCCGGAGAAGGTGGCGTCACCGAAGGCGAACACGCCGCCGTCGGCCGAGACGAGCCAGTAGCCCCGCCCCGTGGGCGACGGCTCCAGGCCCACGACCGGGGCGTCGATGTCCCGCCCGGCCAGGCCGCCGGCGTACCCGGCGTCACCGAAGGCGTAGACGGCGCCGCCGGCGGTGACGAGCCAGTACCCCCTGCCGGTGGGCGTGGGCGCGAGGGCGACCACCGGTGCGTCGATGTCCCCGTCGGAGAGGGACCCGAGGAACGGGGCCTCGCCGAAGCCGAACACGCCGCCGTCGGCCCCCGCCAGCCAGTAGCCGGTGCCGGCCCGGTTCGGGGCGAACGACACGATGGGAGCGCTGAGCTCCTTGCCGGCCAGGGAGTCGAGGTAGGGGGCCCGCCCGAAGGCGAAGACGCCGCCGTCGGCGGTGGCCAGCCAGTAGCCCCGGCCGTTGCGGAGCGGGGCGAAGGACACCACCGGCGCGTTGAGGGCCTGGCCCGCCAGCGACTGCAGGTACGGGACGCGCCCGTAGGCGAAGACCCCGCCGTCCGCCCCGACCAGCCAGTAGCCGGGCCGGCCCGGGCCCCGCCAGCGCCACGCCCACGCCGGCAGGCTGCTGCGGGCCGACGCCGCGGCCACGATGCCCCGGTCGGCCACCGCCACCCGCCGGGCGATCGGCGTCTCGGGTTCGGGCGCCACCGGGGCCGCAGACTGGGTCCGGAAGGTGGACCGCGAGGCGCGGGACGCAGGGTCCTCGGCCGGCGCCGGCGGTGCCGGCGGCGCCTGCACCGGCTGCGGGGCGGGGGCCGGCGCCCGCGTGGTGGGCGTGGGTGCCGGCGCCGCCGTCGCGGTGGGCGCCTTGGCGAAGACCTGGGAGACCCAGATCCGGCCGCCGCCGTCGGTGACGGCGCCGGAGCCGATCAGGGTGAAGTCGCCGAAGATGTTGGCCCGGTGCTCGGCCGAGCCGAACAGCGCGCTCTCCACGTCGGCCATCGAGTAGCCCACGCCGACGTTCTGGCCCACGCGGGTCCAGTTCGGCAGCACCGACGACACGGCGCCGGCCAGGTCGGGCATGTGGTAGAGCGAGCCCCGATCGGCCATGGCCCGGGCGTGGTTGCCGGCCAGGGAGTCGAGGCCGGCGTGCTCGGTGAGGGGCGCCATGCCGGCGTCGACGCGGGCCGCGTTCACGCTCGACGCCGCCGGCCCCGCTTCGGTGACGGTGGGCAGGATCAGGGTCCCGGCCACGGCGAGCGTGACGAGGACGCAGCACAACCTCTTCGCGGCGTTTGAACCGCGGGGTCCGGGAGACATCGACAGCGAGGTTCCTTTCGGGCGCAGATCTCGATCGATTCCCGAACCCCCGCGAGCACGACGCACCACCTGCGTGCTCAAACCCTGGCGTCCCCCGCCGGGCACTGCCCCTTCCGGGCGGCACCGTAGTCGGCCACCTTCGCCCGTGTGGGGACGCTCCGGCAGTCCCCCGAGAGCCGGGACGCACCGTGGGCGGGCAGCTACGGCACGTGCGCTGGTCCGACGAAACGTGGCGCGACGCGTTCGCCACCGCTACGTTCCGGGAGTTCGGTAGCCCTGACTGGGGAGGGCCGGCGACGCGTACCATCGAGTGCCATCACCGATCCTCGGCTGTACTCGCGGGACCCGGCCGAGCGGCGCGACGCAGCCCGCGGACTGGGACGTCTGGCCCGGCGGTCCCTCCGCCGCCGGCTCGGGCCGTGGCCCGCCTTCTCGCCCGGGACCGCCAACGCCTGGCTCCTCTTCGTCACGACCAAGCCGCCGACCTGGCGCGACGCCCTGGTGCTCTGGCCCGACGACCCTCCCACCCTGGGCGAACCGCACCACGGCTTCTTCTACCCCGACCCCCTGGGCTTCTGGGCCGAGGTCCGTCGGTGGGCCAAGGTGCTCGTGCGCCTGCGCCGGCCGGACTGGACCACCTCGGACGCGCTGGCCGTCTCCACCCTCCTCCACGTGGGCGACGACCCGAGCCGCCTGGCATGGGGCCGGGAGGTCATGCGCCCCCACGTGGTGCTCTTCCTCGACGACGCCTCGTGGCAGGCCTCGGGCCTCGAGGTGCGCCGCCAGCTGCACTTCGTCCCGGACCCGCACCGCTCCCAGCAGGTCTACGAGGGCTTCTGGGCCACGGCCGGGGACGGCACCGCCATCGGCAAGTCGCCGCAGCACCCGGCCACCCACAACCTCTACCGAGCCGAGGACATGGACCGCTTCCTCGGCTCGGCGCCTCTTTGACCTCCCGGGCTGGCGTCTAGTTCACCAGCCTGGGGCTGGGGGCGGCGGTGCTCGGCGGCGTGGTGGTGGGCGGCGGGGCGGTCGTGGTGGCGGTGGTGGCCGGCGGCGGGGCCGGGGCGGCGCAGCCGGCGTCGAAGGAGTCCACGAGGGCGGCCACGTCGGCGGCGCCGACGCTCACGCCCAGGGTGCGGTGGAGCGCGGCCAT
>JBQTJJ010000063.1:0-3799 GCA_052387235.1 Actinomycetota bacterium | reverse complement strand
CCGAAGCGGTCGAGCAGCTGCGGGCGCAGCTCGCCCTCCTCCGGGTTCATCGAGCCGACCAGCACGAAGCGGGCCGGGTGGCGGTGCGACACGCCGTCGCGCTCCACCACGTTGGCGCCGCTGACGGCGACGTCGAGGAGGACGTCGACGAGGTGGTCGGCGAGGAGGTTGACCTCGTCCACGTAGAGCACGCCCCCGTGGGCCGCCGCCAGCAGCCCGGCCTGGAAGCGCACGCCGTCGCCGGCGAGCATCGCCTCCAGGTCGAGCGAGCCGACGACGCGCTCCTCGGTGGCGCCGAGGGGCAGCTCCACGAAGGTGCCGGCGTCGGGGAGCAGGCCGGCCAGGCCGCGGGCGATCGTGGTCTTGGCCGAGCCCTTCTGGCCCCGCAGGAGCACGCCCCCGAGCCCGGGGTCCACGGCCGCCAGCACCAGGGCGGACTTGAGGTCGTCCTGGCCGACGACGGCGCTGAACGGGTAGCGGGTCACCGCCCCTCCTCCCATCCCTCGGCTTCGAGCAGAGCGGCCCGGAGGGTCTTGCGGGCCGTGTCGCTGGCGTCCCACATGCCCCGCTCGTCGGCCTCCAGGAGCCGCTCGGCGATCGAGCGGAGGGCCCAGGGGTTGGACCGCTCGAAGAAGGCCCGCACGTCGGGGTCGGCCACGTAGGCGTCGGTGACCCGCTCGTACATCCAGTCCTCGACCACCTGGGCGGTGGCGTCGTAGCCGAACAGGTAGTCGACGGTGGCCGCCATCTCGAAGGCGCCCTTGTAGCCGTGGCGCTGCATGGCGCCGATCCACTTCGGGTTGACGACGCGGGTGCGCACCACCCGGGCCGCCTCTTCGGCCAGCGACCGCACCCGGGGCCGGGCCGGGTCGGAGCTGTCGCCGAACCACGCCTTGGGGTTGGAGCCGGTGAGGGCCCGCACCATGGCCACCATGCCGCCGTGCTCCTGGAGGTAGTCGTCGGAGTCGAAGATGTCGTGCTCGCGGTTGTCCTGGTTCTTGACGGCGACGTCGATGGCGGCGAAGCGCCGGCGCATGGCGGGGGCCGCGGCCTCGCCCGCCCTGCCCCGGCCGTAGGCGAACCCGCTCCACGCCTCGTACACGGCGGCCAGGTCGTCGTCGCCCCGCCAGTCGCGCGACTCGAGCAGGGCGAGGATGCCCGACCCGTACCCGCCGGGCCTGGGGCCGAAGATCCGGGGGTCGCCGTCGCGGCCGAAGCCGGCGAGGGCGATGGCGTCGTCGAGGAGGTCGACCACGTGGGGGAAGGCGTCGCGGAAGAACCCAGAGATGCGCAGCGTCACATCGATACGGGGCCGGCCCAGCTCGTCGTCGCCGACCAGCTCGAGGCCGGTGACGCGGCCCGACAGCGGCTCCCACACCGGCCGGACCCCCACCAGGGCGAGCGCCTCGGCCACGTCGTCGCCGGCGGTGCGCATGGTGGCCGTGCCCCAGACCACGAGCCCGACGGTCGAGGGCCAGGTGCCCTCGTCGGCCAGGTGGCGCTCCACGAGCCGGTCGGCGAGGGCGCGGCCCACCTCCCACGCCAGCGGGGAGGGGACGGCCTTGGGGTCGATGGACCAGAAGTTGCGGCCGGTGGGCAGGACGTGGGCCATGCCCCGCGTGGGGGCCCCGCTCGGGCCGGCGGGCACGTAGCCGCCGGCCAGGCCGTGCAGGAGGTTGGCGATCTCGTCGGGCGTGGCCCCCAACGCCGGCACGAGCCGCTCGCACACCCAGCGCAGCGTGGGGTCCTCCCCGTCGTAGCGCCAGCCGCCGGCCTGCAGCGCCACCAGGGCCGAGCGGTTGGCCTCCTCCAGGGCGTCGACCTCGTGGCGGCCGGCGCCATCGGGCAGCGCCGCCCGCAGGGCGGGCACCCCGCCCTGCGGCAGCCGGGTGATCGCCAGGACCAGGTCGACCTCGGCGTCGCCGGCCGGGGCGTCGCCGAGCACGTGGAGCCCGCCGCGGATCTGGGCGTCCTTCAGCTCGCACAGGTAGCCGTCCACGTGGAGGACCACGTCGTCGAAGGCCTCGTCGTCGGGACGGTCGGCGAGGCCGAGGTCCCGGGCGATCTCGGCCTCGACCAGCAGGTCCCACACCTGCCCGCGCACGGCGGGGAGCTTGGTGGGGTCGAGCGACTGGATGCGGGCGTGCTCGTCGAGGAGCTGCTCCAGGCGGGCCAGCTCGCCGTAGGTCTCGGCCCGGGTCATGGGCGGCAGCAGGTGGTCGACCACCACGGCGTGGGCCCGGCGCTTGGCCTGGGTGCCCTCGCCGGGGTCGTTCACGACGAACGGGTAGAACAGCGGCAGGTCGCCCAGGGCGGCGTCGGGGTAGCAGCCGCCCGACAGGGCGACCCCCTTGCCCGGCAGCCACTCCAGCGTGCCGTGCTTGCCCACGTGGACCACGGCGTCGGCGCCCCACACGGTGTCGAGCCAGCGGTAGAAGCCGAGGTAGTGGTGGGTGGGCGGCAGGTCGGGGGAGTGGTACACGGCGACGGGGTTCTCGCCGAATCCCCGTGGCGGCTGCACCGTGACCAGCACGCCGCCCAGGTCGATGCCGGGGAACACCAGGTCGTCCCCGTCGCGGTAGACGGCGCCGGGCGCCTCGCCCCAGTGGGATCCCACCTTCTCCCGGGCGTCGACCGGGAGGGTGGCGAACCACTCCCGGTAGGCGCCGGCGCCGAGGCGGCCGGCGGCGGTGCCGAGCTGGGCGGCGCTCAGCGAGTCGTGCTCGTAGGTGAATCGGTCGGCCAGCTCCGCCATCAGCGCGTCGCCGTCGGCCGGGATGCGGTCCACCCGCACCCCCGCGTCGCGCAGGGCGTGGAGCAGGCGCAGCACGCTGGCCGGCGTGTCGAGGGCGACGGCGTTGCCGAGGCGGCTGCGCTTTGTGGGGTAGGCCGACAGCACCAGCGCCACCCGGCGCTCGGGAGCGGGGATGTGGCGCAGGCGGGCCAGGCGCGCCGCGATGCCGGCCACCCGCTCCACCCGGTCGGGCACCGTGCGGTACGCCGTCACCGGGGTGCCGAGGTCGCCGTCGTCGTCGACGGTCTCCTTGAACGAGAACGCCGGCGCGACGACCCTGCCGTCGAACTCGGGGATGGCCACCGCCGACGCCACGTCGACCGGCGCCAGGCCGGCGGCCGAGTCCCGCCACTGGCTCGAGGACGAGGTGGCGGCCACGGCCTGGACCACCGCCACGTCGAGGGCGGCGAGCTGCGGGACCGACCACTCGTCGCCGGCGGCCCCGCCCATGGCCAGGACGGTGGTGACCACGGCGTCGACGCCCGCCGCCGCCAGCAGCTCGAGCGCCTCCACCCGGCCCGAGGCGTCGGGGCGCAGCGAGTAGCAGTACACCGGCAGGGGATCGGCGCCGTGGGCGTCGATGGCGGCGCACAGCTCGTCGACGAAGAGCGTGTTCCCCGACAGCACGTGGGCCCGGTAGAACACGACGCCGATGGATGGGCGGCCCGGCGTCCGCCGCCACCGCCCCCAGCGTCCGGTGGCCGGCACCTCGACCGCCGCCTCGAACTCCCAGCCGTGGAGCAGCACGGTGTCGGCCACGAACCGCACCAGGTTGGCCATGTTGTCGAGCCCGCCGGCCGCCAGGTACCCGAAGGCGGCGGCCACGGTGGCGCTCGGGACCGTGGAGAGGCGGGTGAGCTCGCCGTCGGGCACCGTCTCGCCGGCGAAGGCGAGCAGGGGGATGCCCCGGGCCACGCACGCCGCCCGGGTCGCCTCGAAGCCGTCCCAGGACCGCCGCCCGCCGAGCAGGCGGACCAGCACGACCTCCACCCCGTCGAGGGCGGG
>JBQTJJ010000062.1:0-2055 GCA_052387235.1 Actinomycetota bacterium | reverse complement strand
CTTACGGGGTCAGGTCGGCCAGGAGCTTGCGGCCGAGGTCGGCCATGGCGGCGGACACCGGGCCGGGGGGGAGGGTGGCGGCGGCCTGGGCCGCCTGGTCGGCGTAGGCGCCGGCCACTGCCGTGGCGGCGGCGATGGCGCCGTTCGACTTCACGATCTCCCGGGCCTTGTCCCGCTCGGGGGCGTCGAGGGGCTTGCCGAGGAGGTCGCGCAGCTCCTCGCCGGACCCGGGCTCGGCCAGGGCGAAGATGACCGGGAGGGTGTAGGTGCCCTGCACCAGGTCCTGGCCGGCCGGCTTGCCGAGCGAGTCGTCGGTGCTCACCACGTCGAGGATGTCGTCGCGGATCTGGAACACCATGCCGAAGGCGTGGCCGTAGGTGGTGAGGGCGTCGACGTGGGCGCGGTCGAGGCCGGCGGTGATGGCCCCGATCCTGCACGAGGCCGACATGAGCGAGGCCGTCTTGCCGGCGATGGACGCCAGGTAGGCATCCTCGGTGCGGCCCACGTCGAAAGCGGTGCGCAGCTCGCCGACCTGGCCCTCGCACAGGCGGGCGATGGTGGACGCCAGCAGCCCGGCCACCTCGGTGCCCAGGGAGGCGGCGATCTCCGACGCCCGGGCCAGCAGGAAGTCGCCGGCCAGGATGGCCACCAGGTTCCCCCAGCGGGCGTTCACCGTCTCCACGCCCCGCCGGCTCGTGCCCTCGTCCATCACGTCGTCGTGGTAGAGCGACCCGAGGTGCACCAGCTCCACCGACACGCCGCCCGCCACCACGTCGGGAACGGCGTCGACCCCGCCCACCGCGGCCGCCGACAGGGCCAGGGCCGGTCGCAGGCGCTTGCCGCCGGCGCCGATGAGGTGGCCGGCGACCTGGGAGAGGAACTCGTCGTCGGAGGCCACCGAGCGGTGCAACTCCGCCTCCAGGACGCCCAGATCGTCACGAAGGCGGGGAAGGTTCAGCAGGTCGGGGATGTTGACCATCGGCTAAGACCGTACGCCACGACGCCGATGAACCAACAAACGGTGAGGGCGGCCGATCGCTCAGAACTGCATCGCCTGGGTAGACTGAATCACCAGGACCACTCGCTCCGCTAGGAGGCGGTCACTTGTTCGAACGCTTCACCGACAGAGCTCGCAGAGTCCTCGTGCTGGCGCAGGAGGAAGCGCGCCTGCTCAACCACAACTTCATCGGGACGGAGCACATCCTGCTGGGGCTGATCCACGAGGGCGAGGGCGTCGCCGCCAAGGCCCTCGAGTCCCTCGGCATCTCCCTCGAGGCGGTGCGGGAGAAGGTGGAGGAGACCATCGGCCCGGCCGGGTCGTCCACCACCGGCTCGCCGCCGTTCACGCCCCGTGCCAAGAAGGTCCTGGAGCTCTCCCTGCGGGAGGCGCTCCAGCTCGGGCACAACTACATCGGCACCGAGCACATGCTGCTCGGCCTGGTGCGCGAGGGCGAGGGCGTGGCCGCCCAGGTGCTGGTCAACCTGGGTGCCGACCTGTCCCGGGTGCGCCAGCAGGTCATCCAGCTCCTATCCGGCTACGCCGGCAGCAAGGAGAGCGCCGCCACCTCGGGCGCCACCGGCACCGGCAGCCCCGAGACGCCGTCCGGCTCCCCGGTGCTGGACCAGTTCGGCCGCAACCTCACCACCCAGGCCCGGGAGAAGAAGCTCGACCCGGTGATCGGGCGCGAGCGCGAGATCGAGCGGGTCATGCAGGTGCTGTCCCGCCGCACCAAGAACAACCCGGTCCTCATCGGCGAGCCCGGCGTGGGCAAGACCGCCATCGTGGAGGGCCTCTCCCAGCGCATCGTGGCCAACGACGTGCCCGACACGCTGAAGGGCAAGCAGCTCTACACCCTCGACCTGGGCGCCCTGGTGGCCGGGTCCCGCTACCGGGGCGACTTCGAGGAGCGCCTGAAGAAGGTGCTGAAGGAGATCCGCACCCGGGGCGACATCATCCTGTTCATCGACGAGCTGCACACCCTGGTGGGCGCCGGCGCGGCGGAGGGGGCCATCGACGCCGCCTCCATCCTCAAGCCGATGCTGGCCCGGGGCGAG
>JBQTJJ010000061.1:0-12316 GCA_052387235.1 Actinomycetota bacterium | reverse complement strand
AGGCGTTGCCCTCCTTGGCCACCGCGGCGGGGTTGGTGGCCACGCTCAGCACGCCCACGTCGTGGACGGCGCTCGGGGTGGTGCTGGAGCGGATCGAGGTCACGAAGGCGGCCAGCTCGGGCCGGGTCCACAGTGCCGCATCGGACGCCCAGCTCGACACCGGCAGGAGCGGCGCCGACACGTCCTCCTGGCGGGGAAAGGCGTCGACGAAGACCCGGTAGGTGCGGTCGGCGGCCAGCATCTCCTCGCCCGCCCTGGTCAGCGCGTCCACCGCCGGGTCGGCCGGCCCGTCCGTGAAGGCGGCGGTGAGCCCGTCCGCCACTGCGGCCGCCACCCGGGAGCGGATGGCAGCCGTCGCGACGAGGATGCTGTGGGCCGTGGCCAGCGAGTCGGGGGGCTTGGTCCGGCGGATGCCGGCCAGCACCTCGTCCGCCTCCCTCGTGACGCGAGCCATGCGCCGGGACGTCCCCTGCCGGCCGAGGCGCGCCGCCTCGGCGCGGAGCTGGCCGATGGAGGCGCCCTGGGCGGTGGAGCGGTCGACCTGGGGCCGCACCTTGTCGAGGTAGGCCAGCTGCGCCAGCCGGCGCGAGGGGTTGTCGGAGCCCGACATCGCCGAGTTGACCAGCAGCACGGTGACGGTGAGCAGCATGCCCACCAGGAGCCAGCGCGGCCGGCGCCGGCGGCGGCGGCGGGGGGCGAGGGCCATCTCGGGCCACGCTACGTCACTCGCACAGAACCCGGACCGGCGCCGCCGGCCCCCCTAAGATCCTGGCCATGGTGTCGAGGGAGCCTCCCAGTCGTGGTGCGCACCCCTTCACCCGCTCCGCGCCTGCGCTCGGCCGGGCGCTCCGCCCGGCAGGTCCCGGCCCGCGCCAGGGCTAGCGCCCAGCACGTCGCCGTCCTGGCCGGGCGCCGGCCCCGGCCGCTGCGCTGGGTCTCGCGCCGCCTCGTCGGCCTCCTCGGCCCCGGCGGCGTCGCCGTGCGCCAGAGCCTGGTGGCCCTGGCCCTGAACAGCAGCACCAGCCTGGCCGCCGGCGCCTTCCTCGGCTCCATCACCGGCACCTTCGAGAAGCTGCCCGGCCTGCTGGTGCTGGTGCCGGCCGCCATCGGACTGCGGGGCAACGTCTTCGGCGCCTTCGGCAACCGCATCTCCACCACCATCCACGCCGGCACGTTCGAGCTGTCCCGGCGGCGCACCACCGTGCTGGGCCAGAACGTCATCGCGGTGATGGTGCTCACCCTGGCCATGTCGGCGCTGCTGGCCGTCATCGCCAAGTCGGTGGCGGTGGTGCTGGGGCTCGACCGCACCATCTCCGTCCTCGACCTGGCCCTCATCTCGGTGCTGGGCGGGACCCTCGCCTCGGTGCTCGTGCTCGCGGCCGCCCTCGCCCTCACCACCGGTGCCGTGCGCTACGGCTGGGACCTCGACAACGTGAACGCGCCGCTCGTGTCCACCCTGGGCGACGTCCTCACCCTGCCCGGGCTCTACGTGGCCACCTTCCTGGTGGGGATCGGCGTCGTCACCCCGGCCCTCGGCCTGTTGGCCATCGGCCTGTCGGCCGCCGCCCTGGCCGCCGGCGTCGCATCCAGGATGACCCTCCTGCGCCGCATCGTGCGGGAGTCGCTGCCGGTGCTGGTGCTCGCCGGCGCGGTGAGCGCCATGGCCGGCATCGTGCTGGAACGGCGCTTCGATTCCTTCGCCACCCTGCCCGCCCTCCTGGTGCTCGTGCCCGCCCACCTGAGCAGCGCCGGCGCCCTGGGCGGCATCCTCTCGGGGCGCCTGGCCACCAAGCTCAACCTGGGCCTGGTGGAGCCGCGGCCCTGGCCCGGGCGCGAGGCCCGGGGCGACATCACCCTCGTGCTCCTCCTCGCCGTCCCGGTGTCGCTCCTCAACGGGCTCGGCGCCCACGCCGTGGGCCGGCTGCTGGTCCACGACAGCCCGGGCCTGGCCCAGATGCTGCTGGTGTCGCTGCTCGCCACTCTGGTCGCGGCCGCCTTCGTGATCGCCGTCGCCTACTACGGCACCATCGCCGCCGTCCGCATGGGCCTCGACCCCGACACCTACGGGATCCCGGTCGTCAGCTCGTCGGTGGACTTCGTGGGCGCCTTCAGCCTCGTCCTCATGATCGCCATGCTCGGGCTGGGCTGAGGCGCTCTATGTTGGAGGCGTCGTGTGAGTCGTGGGAGTGATGAGCGACAGACCGAGGAACCTCAAGGCCCTGCTCTCGGAGGCGAAGGACATCTCCGAGCTCATGGTCGACATCGCCTACGCCGCCCTCTACTACGGCGAGGCCGACATGGCCGCCGAGGTCGACGAGCTCGGTGAGAGCCTGGTCGACCTGACCCACGACATGCGGACCCTGTGCGTGGTGTCGGCCCGCTCCCCCCGCGACGCCGACGCCATGGCCTCGGTCCTCGACGTGGTGAGCGCCATCGAGCGCATCGGACTGGCCGCCATGGACATCGGCCGCATCGTGAGCCACCACCTCGGCATCCCGCCGGCGCTGGTGGCCGACCTGGCCGCGGCCGAGGAGGTCAGCCACGAGGCCCGGGTCCGGGACGGCTCGGAGATGGCCCACCGCTGCATCGGCGACCTGGAGCTGCCCACCGAGCTGGGCATGGGGATCGTGGCCCTGCGCCGGCAGGGCGAGTGGGTGACCGACCCCGAGGACGACGTGATCCTGCTGCCGGGCGACACCGTGCTGGCCCGCGGCGCCGGCGCCGGCGTGGCCGGCCTGCGGGCCCTGGCGGGCGAGGTGCCGTGGCTGCCGCCGGCCGCCCCCGAGGGCGAGCCCGACCTGGACCGGGCCATCGACACGCTGGTGGAGATGAAGAACATCTCGGAGGTGGCGGTGGGCCTGGCCTACTCGGCCGTGGTGCTCCGCGATCCCGGGCTGGCGGCCGAGGTGGTGCACCTGGAGGACCGCCTCGACGAGATGCAGGAGCGACTCGAGACCTGGGTGCTGCGCTCGGCCGCCACCGCCGCCGACCCGTCCCCGCTCCGGGGCCTGCTGCACCTGTCCGCCGCGTCGGAGTCGCTCGGTGACGCGGCCCAGCAGATGGTGTGGCCCGTCGAGCAGGGCGAGGAGCTGCACCCGATCCTGGCCCTGGCCTTCGGCGAGGCCGACGAGGTGGTGGCGCGCGTCCCCGTGGCGGCCGGGTCGGCCGCCGCCGGCGCCCGGATCGGGACGCTCCGCCTCGAGACGGAGACCGGCTTCTACCTGCTGGCCATCCGGCGGGGGGGCCGCTACCTCTACCGCCCCCGCCGCGACGTCGTCCTCCTGCCCGAGGACCAGCTCATCGCCACCGGCCCCGACGAGGGCCGGCCCCTCCTGGCCGAGCTGTGCGGCTACGGCATCGTGGAGGACGAGGAGGGAGAGGACGTCCTCGTCCCTCTGGCCACCGGGTCCTGACCGTCACTCGGGCAGCGGGCGCCCCTCGGGGTCGTCCAGGTACTCGATGAACTGCAGCAGGTGGTCCGGGTCGAACGGCTTGGTCATGTAGTAGGTGGCGCCGGCCTGCCACCCGGCCCACGCGTCGGCGTCGCTGGCCCGGGCCGTCAGCATCACCACCGGGATCTCGGTGGTGGACTCGTCGGCCTTCAGGGCCTGGAGGACGTCGAGGCCGTCGCTCACCGGCATCATCCCGTCGAGCACGATGAGGTCGGGTAGCAGGGACCGGGCCAGCTCACCCGCCTCCCCGCCGTTGGCTGCGACCGCCACCGTGTACCCGCTCAGCTCCAGGTTCAGCGTGAGCAGGGCCCGGATGTCCGGGTCGTCGTCGGCGACCAGCACGGTCCTGATCCTGGTTTCGGTCATCATCTGTTTCAACCCCCAGCTGTCGTGGCGCCGGCCAGTGCACGCTCGTCACGGGGGCGGCGCTCCCCCGTGTCGTCGGATTCCCCGGCCGCGCAGGGCAGCGTGAGGGTGAAGCAACAGCCCCGGCCCGGCCCCTCGGTGAGCTCGAGGGTGCCCCCGAGCAGCACCGCGACCTGGCGGCACAGGTACAGGCCCAGCCCGGTCCCGCCCTGCGAGCGGGTGGACGACTGGTCCAGCTGGACGAAGCGATCGAAGACCCGCTCCCGGTCGGCGGCGGGGATCCCGGGGCCCCCGTCGATCACCTGGAGGCGCACCGAGTCCCGGTCGGCCCGGGCCAGGTGGACCTCGATGGCGCTCCCCGGCGCGTACTTGCAGGCGTTCTCCACCAGGTTGGACACGACCTGGCGCAGCTTCTGCTCGGCCGAGGCCACGATGCCCACGCCGTGGTCGAAGAAGCGGATGTCGGGCACGTCGCCGGCCCGCTGGCCTCGCAGCTCCTCGACGATGTCGTCCACCATGGCCTCGAGGCTCACCGGCTCGTTGCATGCGGGCGGCTCGGCGTTCTCCACCGTGGCCAGCGTGAGCAGCTCCTCGATCAGGCGCTGGAGCCGCTTGCCCTGGCGGACCGAGAGGTCCACGAGCGTGAGGCGCTGATCGGGCCGCAGCCGGTCGTCCATGCGGCGCAGGGTGAGGACGGAGCCGATCATGGCGGCCAGGGGGGTGCGCAGCTCGTGGGAGACGGCCGCCACGAAGTCGTCCTTCTGGCGGTTGAGGTCGACCTGGTGGGCGAGGGCATCCTCGACGTCGGCGTAGAGGCGGGCGTTGGCGACGGTGAGGGCGGCGTGGCCGATGAAGGCGCCGAGCACCTCGGCCCGGGCGTGGGCGCCGCCCTCGGCCGACAGGCGCCGGAACACGGCCAGGACCACGGGGGCGGCGGCCTCGCCCTCGGCCCGGGCCACCACCACCGACTCCACCGAGGGGAACAGGCCCCGCACCGCCGCCGGCACGTCCTCGGCCGAGACCTCGGACGATCCGCCGGCGCCGGCCAGGTCGAGGACGGCGCTCACGGCCGTGCGGGACGCGGGGACCACCCCGGCATCGCTCACGACCACGCCCGTCCACGCGCCGGACGCGTCCACCGTGCAGCACATCCCGGCGGCGCCGGTGACGAGCGATCGGGCCTCCTCGGCCAGGGTGGCCATGACCTCGGGCAGGCTGGTGAGGCCGCCGGTGCGGGACGAGGCGGCGTAGAGGCGCTCGAAGCGCAGCTGCTCGGCCCGCTGGGTGGCCAGGCGCCGGGTCTCGGCCACCATGACCAGGACGAGGGGGGCCACCAGCAGGACGGCCGCCGGCGTGACGCCGAACAGCACCACCGCCACCAGCCCGATGGTGGCGGAGATGAGGCTGGCGATGGCGACGGGCAGGAGCGACGCCGTGAAGACCTGGGTGAAGCGCCTGCCCTCCACCACTCCCAGGACGGCCGACGTCGATGCGTGGGTGGCGGTGGCGTAGCAGCAACCGCCGGCCAGCGCGGCCAGCCAGGTGGCGCCGTCCATGGCGGCGTCGGCCCGGAGGCCCTCGAAGAGCAGGGCGGCGGCCATGGCGGCGGTGGCGGCGCTGCCGGCGTTGTAGAGCAGCTTCGACGGCGACTGGCGCTGCCAGGCGCAGGCCAGGATCTCGCCCAGGACGGCGGCGGCCAGCACGCCGGCCGGCTCGAGGAACACGAGCATGGCCACGACCACGGCCTCGACCATGGTGACCCAGCAGGCGTGGCGACCCAGCTCCACGTTCATGCGCAGCGACCCGACCAGGGCGATGGCCACGGCGCAGGGCAGGGCGATCAGCGATGGCGCGCCCAGCATCCCGGCGCTCCACGCCGCGGCCACGAGGGCGGCGGTGAGGGCGAGATGGAGCGCGGTGAGTCCGAGGATCCGGCGTCGCATGAGGAGGCTCCGAGTGGGTCCGAGATCCTCGGGACCGGCTACCCGGCCAGCCCGTCCGCCCAGCTGTCCCCAGCCAGGGCGCCGGTCCACGAGTTGCTGGCCCAGCGGGAGCCGGCCCACCGGCTGCCGGCCCAGCGGGAACCCTCCCACGCGTCGCCGGCCCAGCGGGAGCCGGCCCAGCGGCTGCCGGCCCAGCGGCTGCCGGCCCACGCATCGCCGGCCCAGCGCGACCCGGCCCAGCGGCTGCCGGCCCAGCGCGAACCGGCCCAGCGGGAGCCGGCCCAGACCTCGTCGGCCCAGCGGGAACCGGCCCAGCGGCTGCCGGCCCAGCGGCTGCCGGCCCAGCGCGAGCCGGCCCAGCGTGAGCCGGCCCAGCGGGAGCCGGCGAACTCCTCGTCGGCCCAGCGGCTGCCCGTCCACTCCTCGTCGGCCCAGCGGCTGCCGGCCCAGCGCGAGCCGGCCCAGCGGCTGCCCACCCACGCCTCGTCGGCCCAGCGGCTGCCGGACCACGGCATGCGGTCGTCGAGGCCGAGGCCCAGGCCGTCGAAGGCCACCGGGAACCGCTGCCACCACTGCTCGGGGGTGCCGGCCGTGGTCAGGTCGGCGCCGGCCAGGTCGATGGCCCGGCCGATCTCACCGGGCACGGCCCGGCCCGAGGCGATCAGGGCGGCCTTGTAGTCGTCGGGCGTGGCGGCGGCATGGTGCTCGGTGAGCACGGCCACGGCGCCGCTGGCCATGGCGGTGGCCATCGACGTCCCGGAGCCGAGCAGGTAGCTGCCGTCGACCACGGATCCCGGGTTGCCGGTCACCACGGTCGAGCCGGGGGCGGCCAGCGAGACCACGGAGACGCCGGGGGCCAGCAGCTCCGGCTTGGCGCCGTAGCGGGTGGTCTCACGGCCCGACCACGCCGGCACCGAGTCGTCCTCGGGGCCGAGCACGGAACCCAGGTCCAGGGCGCCCACGGTGATCACCCACGGGTCGCGGCCGGGGGAGGGGACGTAGCTCAGGTCGTTGCCGGACGCCGCCACCACGGTGATGCCGGTGGCCCACGCCGCCTCCACCGCCGCCGACAGCGGGTCGCTGCGGTAGCTGCTGGACACGACCGGGAAGGCAACCGAGAGGTTCAGGACCCGGATGCCGTGGTCGTCGGCGTGGCTGACGGCCCACCCGATGCCGTCGAGGACCTTGGAGAGGCTGGTGGCGCCGTCGGCGCCGGCGACCTTGACCGACACGATGTGGGCGCCGGGGGCCACGCCCACGTGGCGGGTCTCCCCCGAGGCCGACAGGGCGCCGTCGCCGGCGATCAGGCCGGCCATGAAGGTGCCGTGGCCGTAGGTGTCCCGGCCGTTGTTCTCGCCGCTGAGGTCGGGGCCCTGCACGACGCGGCCGGCCAGGTCGGCCATCTCGGTGACCCCGGTGTCGACGAGGGCCACGCCCACGCCGGCGCCGGCGCCGAGATCCCAGTCGCCGCCGGGGTTGACGGCGGCCAGCTGGTGGTCGGCAGCCGGGACGGCGGCCAGGTCGGTGTCGGCCACCTCCATGGCGGCGTCCTCCACCACGGTCAGGCCGGCTGCCTCCACCGCCGCGACCTGGCCCGCGTCGAGGCCGGCGGCGACGCCACCGATCAGGTCGAGCCGGGCGTCGACGTCCGCGCCGGCCGCTTCCACGGCCTCTGCCGCCTGCCGGGTCGAGGCGCCCCAGACGATGACGGCCCGCTCGGAGCCGGTGGGAGCGAAGGAGGCGGACGCGGCCGGAATGCCGGCGATCGACGCCAGCCCGACGAGGACGATGCTCCCGACCTTCCGGATGGCGAAGGAGGAGCAAAGCTCACGAAGCGTGGTCATGAGCCTAGCCATCGGCGTCGGACCCGTCGGACCTTGAGCGCTAAGAGTGATTTCTCTCTGTGTTCGCTTCGCGGGAGAGCACGACGGCCCGCGCGACTTGTGCGAAATGGCCGGCCGCTGCCCGATTCGGGGGTGCGAGCCGGAGGACCTACGCCGAGAGGGTGGGCAGGTCCTGCGGCCGCCCGACCAGGGGCGCCAGCGGGTCGCCGGCCTCCCGGACCCGCTCCAGGACGGTCCTGATGGTCCACCGGTCGGGCCGCAGGTCGGGGTCGTCGAGCTCGCCCCAGGCGATGGGGACCGAGACCGGCGCGCCCGGCGCCGGCCGGGGGCTGAAGGGCGCCACCAGGGTCTTGTTGACGGCGTTCTGGGTGTAGTCGAGCCGGGCCAGGCCGTCCCGGCGATCCTTGTGCCACTGCCAGCTCACCAGGTCCGGGACGGTGGCGCCCACGGCCCGCGACACCGTCTCCACCCACGCCCGGGTGTCGCCGAAGCTGTAGCCCGGCCGCACCGGCACCCAGATCTGCACGCCCCGCTGCCCGGTGACCTTGGGCACCGCCGCCACCCGCAGGTGCTCCAGCGCGGCCCGGTACAGCCGGGCCAGCACCAGGACGTCGTCGAAGGTGCTGCCCGTGCCCGGGTCGATGTCGATCAGGGCCCACGTCGGCTGGTGGACGTCGCGCACGCACGAGGTCCAGGCGTGCAGCTCCACCGCCGCGAAGTTCGCCATCCACACCAGCGCCGGCACGCTGTCCACCACCGCGTAGCACCCGGTCTCCCCCCGGCCGGCCTCCGCGTTGCGCCAGCGGCCGAGCCACTCCGGCGCGTGGCCGGGCACCTCCTTGTGCCAGAAGCCGGGCCGGTCCACGCCGTCGGGGTACCGGTGCAGGTTGACGGGGCGGTCGGACAGGTACGGGAGCATGAGAGGAGCGATCAGGGCGTAGTAGCGGATCAGGCCGCGCTTGGTCACGGGCTCGCCACCGCCGCGGCCGGGGAAGAGCACCTTGTCGAGGTTGGTGAGGCGCAGCTCCCGGTCCTGCAGCACCCACGCCCCCTCCCCGCGGAGCTGGTCGAGGGCCCGCAGCTCGTCCTCCGTGGGCCCGTCCCACGACGGCCGGGGCGGCCCCCCGACCGGGATGGAGGCCTCGGCCGCGGGGAGGTCGCTGCGCCACAGCGCCTCCGGCGCGGCCGCCACCTCTTCGTTGGTCCGGCCCGACTTCACCGAGCGCGGGTGCTCCTCGGGGTCCCAGCCGGGCCGGGCGTGCTCGTCGTTCTTGTGCAGCAGCAGCCACTGCTCCTTGCCGGAACGGCCCCTGTCGCGGCGGACGAGCAGGAAGTGGCCGGCCAGCTTCTCGCCCTGCACGTCGAAGTGGAGGTCACCGCGCTCGATGGCCGCCGCCGGGTCGTCGTCGTTGGACGTCCGCCACGTGCCCCAGTCCCACACGATGACGTCGCCGCCCCCGTACTCGCCCTTCGGGATCACGCCCTCGAAGTCGAAGTACTCGGCGGGGTGGTCCTCGACGTGGACGGCCAGCTGCCGGGCCTCGGGGTCGAGGGTCGGGCCCTTGGGCACGGCCCAGCTGGCCAGCACACCGTCGACCTCCAGCCGGAAGTCGTAGTGGAGGCGGCGGGCCCGGTGGCGCTGGACGACGAAGCGCCCGGTGGTCCGCCCGCCGGCGGCGCCGGCCGGCTCGGACGTCCTGGCGAAGTCCCGCTTGGCCCGGTACGCGCCGAGGCGGGCCTCGGCGTCCCCCGACCCGGCGCCCGGTGGTCCCACGATCCAGCTGTCTACCCGCCCCCGGCGGCGGGGTCACGCGCCTAGAAACCTCTTGCGCTATCTACCCTAGGGGGGTATGGTATCTCCATGGCTGGATACGACATGAGCAAGGACGATCTCCTCGCCCGCCTGCGCCGGATCGAGGGTCAGGTGCGCGGCATCGCCCGGATGGTGGAGGAGGACCAGTACTGCATCGACGTCCTGACCCAGGTGTCGGCGGCGACCAAGGGCCTCCAGGGCGTCGCCCTGGGCCTGTTCGACGACCACCTCCGCCACTGCGTCGTCGACGCCGTCTCGGCCGGGGGCACCGACGCCGACCGCAAGCTGGCCGAAGCGACCGCCGCCGTCCAGCGGCTGCTCAAGATCTGAGGGGGACACCATGGGGACGCACACGGACAGCGAGCAGCAACGCCACGACCACACGGCCCACGCTCCCGGCCACGCGCCGGCCGAGCAGGGTTCGCCGGCACCCCGGGGCGGGGCGGCCGGGGGGCACGAGGGCCACGGGGGCCAGGGCAAGCACGCCGGCCACCACGTCGAGATGTTCCGGCGCCGGTTCTGGTGGAGCCTCGTCCTGTCCCTGCCGATCGTCGCCACCAGCCACATGGTCATGGACTGGCTCGGCTACGAGCTGGACTTCGCCGGGATGGACCAGGTCGGCCCGGTCCTCGGCACGGTGGTCTTCGCCTGGGGCGGCTGGCCCTTCCTGGAGGGCGGGCGGCGGGAGATCCGGGAGCGCCGGCCCGGGATGATGCTGCTCATCGCCATGGCGATCACCGTCGCCTACGGGGCGTCGCTGGCGACCTCGCTCGACTGGTTCGACCTCGACTTCTGGTGGGAGCTGTCGCTGCTCGTGACCATCATGCTGCTCGGGCACTGGCAGGAGATGAAGGCGCTGGGCCAGGCCCAGGACGCCCTCGCCGCCCTCGCCGCCCTCCTCCCCGACGAGGCCGACCGCATCGCTGCGGACGGCGGGATCGAGACGGTGGCGCTCGACCTCCTGCGCGCCGGCGACGTGGTGCTGGTCCGCTCCGGCGCCCGGGTCCCCGCCGACGGCGGGATCGTCGACGGCTCGGCCGAGCTCGACGAGTCCATGGTCACGGGCGAGTCCAAGCCCGTCGCCAAGACGGTGGGCGACCGGGTGGTGGCCGGCACCGTCTCCACCGACTCGGCCCTGCGGGTGCGGGTGGACGCGGTGGGCAAGGACACCGCCCTCGCCGGCATCCAGCGCCTGGTGGCCCAGGCCCAGGAGTCGCGCTCGCGGGCCCAGGTGCTGGCCGACCGGGCCGCCGCCCTCCTCTTCTACGTGGCCACCGCCGCCGCCGCCGTCACCGCCGCGGTGTGGCTGACCGTCGGCGACGCCGACGACGCCGTGGTCAGGGTGGTCACCGTCCTGGTGATCTCGTGCCCGCACGCCCTGGGGCTCGCCATCCCGCTCACGACCTCGCTCTCCTCGGCCATGGCGGCCCGCAACGGGATCCTCGTCAAGGACCGCCTCGCCCTCGAGCTGAGCCGCACCGTCGACGCCTTCCTGTTCGACAAGACCGGCACTCTCACCAGGGGCGCCCACGTCGTCACCGGCGTGGCCGGCGCCGGCATGGACGACGGCGAGGTGCTGCGCCTGGCCGGCGGCGTCGAGACCGACAGCGAGCACCCCCTCGCCCGGGCCATCGTCGCCGCGGCCCGGTCCCGCGGCCCGCTCGCCACCGCCACCGGGTTCCGGTCCATCACCGGCCGGGGGGTCGAGGCCGACGTCGACGGCGCCCCGTACGCCGTCGGCGGCCCTGCGCTGCTCCGGGAGCGGTCGCTCACCGAGCCGGCGGAGCTGGCCGAACGGATCGCAGGGTGGAAGGAGCGGGGGGCCGCCGTGCTGTACCTGGTCCGGGCCGACGAGATCGTGGGCGTGCTCGCCCTCGAGGACGAGATCCGCCCCGAGGCCCGAGCCGCCGTCGCCGAGCTGCGGGCCCTGGGCCGCCGGGTCGCGATGATCACAGGTGACGCCCGCCAGGTGGCCGACGCCGTCGGCGCCGACCTCGGCCTGGACGAGGTGTTCGCGGAAGTCCTGCCCGAGGACAAGGCGGCCAAGGTCGGCGAGCTCCAGCGGCGGGGGCTGACGGTCGCCATGGTGGGCGACGGCGTCAACGACGCACCCGCCCTGGCCAGCGCCGACGTCGGCATCGCCATCGGCGCCGGCACCGACGTCGCCATCGAGTCGGCCGGGCTCATCCTGGCCAGCTCCGACCCCCGCGCCGTCGTCGGCATCATCCGGCTCTCGAAGGCCGCCTACCGCAAGAGCCTCCAGAACCTGTGGTGGGCCGCCGGCTACAACGTGGCCGCCATCCCGATCGCGGCCGGCTCGCTGGCGTGGGCCGGGGTGTCCATGCCACCGGCGGTGGCCGCCATCCTGATGAGCGTCTCCACCATCGTCGTCGCCGCCAACGCGCAGCTGCTGCGGCGGGTCGACCTTCGACCGCCTGCCATCGACCAGGGCACCGCCCACCAAGGAGGACCAGCATGAGCACTTCCGTCTACACCGTCACAGGGATGACCTGCGGCCACTGCGTCAACGCCGTGACGTCCGAGCTCTCCAAGCTGCCCGGGGTCACCGCCGTCGACGTCGACCTGGCCAGCGGCTCGGCCAGGGTCGAGAGCACGGAGCCCCTGGACGTCGAGGCCGTGCGGACCGCGGTGGACGAGGCCGGCTACGAGCTGGCGGGCTGAGCCGGGCATGGCGTACCGCCGGACCTGCCCCCGCTGCGGCGACGAGCTCAGCGGGGAGGACCGCGACGCTGTGGCCGACGAGGTGGTGGCGCACGCCAGGGACACCCACCACCACGCCCTCGACCGCGACGTGGTGCGGGCCCACCTCGAGGGCGTCCACCCCTACGAGTTCGAGGCCGACGGGTAGCTGCCCGGGAGCAGGCGCACACCGGCCCT